>DNPC01000571.1 GCA_003501565.1 Planctomycetaceae bacterium
CATTTGGCCATGTCATTGGCACTCGAGATTATCCCGCCAGCTGCGGCCATTGTGTCCCAGTTTACCCAAGGTAGCGGCTCCGACGAATCGGCATGTGTCTTATGCGGGGTTGCGAAATTCTGCTGTTCGACGAGATGCCGAGTGGAAGTGATGGTACGTTTCATCTGGCAAGGTCCGAGGATCCGGGATTCCACGAACTGTTGCCAGGACTGACCGCTAGCGGCGCTGATGACCTCGCCTGCCGCCAAAAACATTAGATTTGAGTAACCGTAGTGAGCACGAAAGGGTCCCGCTGCATCCAAGTGCCTCGCGCGACGCAAGACTTCTTCCGGCGAGTAATCAGTCTGCCACCACAGCAAATCGCCGCTGAATGTCCCAAGTCCGCTGCGATGACACAACAGGTCGCGAATGCGCAGATCTGCAGTCGCCAGCGGATCTTTCAGTTGCAGCCAAGGCAAATAGTCACGAACGTGATCGTCCCACTTCAATTTGCCCTCATCGACTAAGATCGCGAGAGCCGCCGAAGTGAATGCTTTTGAATTGGAGGCAATCGCAAATAGCGTGTCCGCATCTACTGGATCGGTCGTACCGGCTTCTTTGACGCCAAATCCTTCCGCGAGCAAAACTTGACCGTTCTGAATGATCGCAACACTCAGGCCTGGCACATTCCAGTCTTCACGGGTCGCTGCGATGTAGTTGCGTAGTTCGGTGACGCGGCCCGCCAGGGTTTTATCTACATCAACTTTCGCGGGCGTACTCTGAGGTGCAAGTGCGGGCTGAGCAACTACCCAATCTGCTCGCAAACTTAATAGCATCAAAACAAACGTGACCGTCTTCGCGAATCGCATAGGAAAGTGCCGGTATAGGGTGCAGAATGTGAGGTGAGGCGTGAACTGAATTCCTCCACAAACGCTAGATTTTGCATCGAGCCCCGCTCTAACGCCAGTGACAATCTGATCTCGTGTTAAAGTATTCAGAGCGACTTCTGTAACCGCGCACGCCTAGCTAGCTCGGCTCCTTTCGCCAACGGACTCCTCCATGTTGCTGTTTGTTCGAATCCCGGTCCAATTTTCCTTCGTCTCGTACTCCAACGCCGCTCTGCGGTGTGGCGTCTGGCTGTTGATCTGCCAAGTTGTCTTGTCCGCGCTGAGTCCATCCTGCAAAGTTCGGGCGGATGAAAGCGGCGATGCTCCCCAGCTCCCCAACGTACTTTGGTTGTCGTGCGAAGATATATCTCCACATTTGGGCTGTTATGGTGACCCCCACGCGATCACTCCGAACTTGGACGCCCTGGCCAGCCGCGGAACGCGATTCACACACGCGTTCACAGCTGCAGGTGTATGTGCTCCCTGCCGATCAACGATCATTACAGGCATGTATCAGAATGCAATCGGCACGCACCACATGCGTTGCAATGCGGTGCTTCCCGAGTGGTTAACTCCATTTCCTCAGTTGCTCAGACGATCCGGGTACTATTGCACCAACAACAGGAAGACCGACTACCAGTTCAAAACGCCAGCTGCCTCGGAGATCTGGGATGACAGCGGCTCAAAGGCACACTGGAAAAACCGTCCTGATGGCAAGCCTTTTTTCGCAGTGTTTAACTTCACTGGTTGCCACGAAAGCGGCATCGCCTCAAAGTCAAAGTATGAATCTGTCACTGCCAAGCTAACAGATTCCGAGCGACAAACCGCAGCCAATCTTTCAACCTTACCGCCCTATTACCCTGACACTCCGGTTGTCCGCGAAGACTGGAAACGCAACTATGAGCTGATAACAGCCATGGATCACTGGATAGCTGAACATCTGGCCGCACTCGAGCAAGCGGGCCTGGCTGAAAACACCATCGTTTGGTTCTGGTCGGATCATGGGATCGGACTGCCTCGAGCAAAACGCTGGTTGTACGATTCGGGAACACGAATCCCAATGATTGTTTTCGTACCACCCAAATATCGTTCCCTGGCAGGCCTCGAGCCAGGAGTCGATTCGCAGCTTGTTAGCAGCACAGATTTCGCGCCAACTATGCTTAGTTTGGCCGGGATCAGTATTCCCGACTATATGCACGGTCGAGCAATCATGGGACCTGGCCGTACCGAGGCTCCACAGTTCGTACACGGCGCGCGTGATCGAATGGACGAACGCTACGACACCGTCCGCAGTGTTCGCGGCAAGCGCTTCCGTTACATCCGAAATTTCTCACCACAAAAGCCCTACTACCAATACATGAATACGCCTGAAAAAGGCGCGACGATGCAGGCGATTCGTTCGGGGCAGAA
This sequence comes from Planctomycetaceae bacterium, assembly GCA_003501565.1. GTDB lineage: Bacteria > Planctomycetota > Planctomycetia > Pirellulales > Pirellulaceae > Aureliella. The sequence goes on from DNPC01000571.1 coordinate 2,277, forward strand.
CGATGAGTCTCTGCCGGAGGCTGCTAAGCTTTTTGCGGCCGATACCAAACCTGCTGAGGAGCTGTATGACCTAGAAGCAGATCCACATGAGATTCATAACCTGGCCGATTCCCAAACCCACCAGGACGTGCTGCGTCAAATGCGAGCTGCATGCCTGGATTGGCAGAAACGCATCGGCGACTTAGGCCTCGCGCCAGAGTCTTACCTTGAATCTCAGGTCGCAACGGCTGGCTCGACCTATGCAGTCCTGCGGCAGGGTGAGGCCCTCAGCGTCGAACAAATGGTAGAACTAGCCGCAGAAGCGTCCCAACCGACAGACGCAGGACGCCTTTCCGTCCAGCTTGGTAGTGAACACCCAATCATTCGCTATTGGGCGGCGATCGGTTTAGGCAACACGGTCGAAGATCAGATCGCAGAACGTTCCCAGCAAGGTAGAAAAGAAATACCTGCTTTGGTGCAGCTGCTTGACGATCCTAATGCCTGTGTTCGAATCGCGGCTGCACGCGCGCTTTGCCGCTTCGGAGAACTGAAGCGTGGACTTGAAGGTCTGAAAAAGGAGCTTAGTAGTGATTTAGAGTGGGCTAGGCTAGAGGCTGCAATTGTCCTCGATGAACTCGACGAAGCCGCTCGACCAGCACTTCCCGAATTGCAGCTAGCGTTAGTCGATCAGCCAAACAAGTACATCGTGCGAGTTGCAAACAAGGCTATCAACGACCTACTCGGAACTGAAAACCGAGTTCCGTAGATTGCCTCTTGAGTCTAACGACGTTCCCGAATCCCGTGTCGCTTACCTGATTTGCCGATGACGCGACTAGACACAAGTGTGATCGAAGGAGGTGCCCCTCACGCATCTTCACCAGGCCTCGCCGAAGGTTACTCTCGGCTTTCGCTACTGAGTCTGACCGCCCCGTCGACTACGATGCGCTGGCTGCTCGTCGCGACCGCGTTCGTAGGCGGTTTCCTGTTTTGGGCAAGTCTTGGACCGTACGGCGATTTCGCGAGTGTCTGTGTTTTTGCGGGTACGTTTCTGGTTCTGCTCGGGCTAGGTCAGCAGATCATCGACTTATTAAGACTTGAGCATCCTCAACTAGATGCATCAGAATCACTCGATCGCGGCTGGCGAGCTGCGATCTTCGGCCGCATTCTTTTGGCAGTCGTATTGATCTTGTTCTGCGCCGTCCGCGCTGTGTGGTACTGGATTGAGCCTACGGTCTTGGCCATTACTGGCAATGAGCCATGGGTTGGTTGGTGGGACAATCCCGGACAGCAAGTTTGCGATGCGGCGTTTTATACGCTTCTGTTGATTGGCGTCGCACCCGAACGCAACACCGCACTCCGTATGCCATCCTTCACAGGGCTGTTGTCGATAGTCACCGCCGTGGTCGCTGTTCCCGCAGTACTGATTATGGTCAATCAACAAGCTGTCTTCACGGCTCTAGTTAGTCTTAGCTGCCGCGGTTTAGATGCGTCTTCGACCATCCTGCACCCCGAGTTGACCCGCTATCCGGGTGACTATGGTGCACAGATCCAGCAGCTATTTCAGGTATCCGCCATTGGTTTATTCGCATGCTGCCTTGATCCGCGGCAAATAGCGAGTTTCTTTCCGAAGCCCGCAAACCCTCGGCTTACGATAATAGCGTGCACTGTATTAGGCCTTTCCGTATCCTTGCTTTGTTTGACATCCGTAAACTGGTTCAGGCAAATTGAACCTGATATTTTTCGCGGTGTCTTTGAATCACTGGCCCAAACTAGCTGGGCGGTTCTTGCGGTAGCGATCATCCCCGCCATAGCGATCGCCACTGTTGTTGCACTTCGCCCCCAGTCGCATTCAACAGAAACAGTACCGTGGGGGCAGCATGTTCATTATGTTAATGAAGGTTGTTTAGCCGTTGGATTGCTGTCACTACCGCTGTTCTTTTCGATGCAAGAATTAGTGCTGTCTGCTTTCGACATTGCCTATCACGGTTTGACGACAGGCACTTATTGGTCCCCGGCCTTTGGCACGACGACGGAAGAATGGACAGACAGCTTGCTCAGCTGGGTCTACAACGAAGTCCTCTACCACCCGCTGCTGCTCGGCGTTTTGTGGGCTCTGATCCTAAGGTTGGTCGCAATCGGCTCCACGCCACCGGCCAAACAACTACATGGCCAATCCACGCCCATCGCCTATGCGTTGTTCGGATTATCGTTGGTGCGGTTGGCAGGACTCGCCTTGTTCTCTTTGCTAGCCGCTCATTGTGCGGTCGTAGCCTTCACGTCTTCTTAGTGTCGATGTGGAAGTTAGTGTCGATGTGGAAGCCGACATCCAGATCGTTGCGTGCCCTTTTATGAACTCCGTTGCAATTAGGTCAACCCTTTGTCCGGCTATGTCGAACTTCATTGCAAATCGAATTTTTCGTTCCTCGAAGGTGCGTCGCATGCTGATGAATTGATCGCCCGATCTATCGAACTAGGTTACGACGGAATCGCAATCACCGATCGCGATACATTAGCAGGTGTAGTACGCGGACACACTGCCGCGAAAGACCTCGGCACGAAATTCATCGTAGGCGCGGAGCTGCATCCTCTGGACGGACCGCCAATCGTTGTATGGCCAACCGACCGGGCGGCCTACGGTCGACTGTGTCGATTGATTACACGCGGGCGGCTCAGACGCGAAAAGGGCGGCTGCCAGCTGTACTGGCAAGACATCATTGAATTATCGGAAGGCTTGCTGGCCGGTTTCCTACCCCGAAAACCGGTACCAGACCTGCGTCCAGAGGCGGACCGCATGCTCCTGCCTGATGAAGAAGCGTTCGCTTGGGAACTTGATTCAACGCAACTTGATTCAACGCAACTCGATTCAACGCAACTCGATTCAACGAAGCTTAGATCTCCGGAGTTTGATGGGCAAGCCAGTGATCTGTTAGTCGGAAACTACCGAAACACCGCCAGCGAAGCACTTGGTGAAACCGAAGTCCTCGGCCGCAAGGAAAGCCTCCTACCGAGCTTGGATTTTGAAGATAACGATGACTCTGGTTGGCTTCGCTGGCTTGGGTTTTTCCGTGAGATATTCGGCAAACGCGGCTACCTTCTCACATCCTTGCATCTGGGCGTCGATGACAATGCCAAACTCGATCGCGCCTGCGGTCTGAGTGAGGCCAGCGGCGTACCAATGGTAGCCTGCGGTGACGTACACTACCACGTAGCCGAACGAACCCTGCTATACGACTGCCTACTCGCGACCCGCCTGGCCTCAACTATTGATCAAGTTGCCAGTCAGCGTCTGGGCAACGCACAGTTTCACCTTAAACCACTGGATCAACTGCGACAAGCGTTTGGCCGTGCACCCGAAGCGGTCGCTCGGACCTTGGAGATTGCCGACCAGATTTCATTCAGCTTGGACGATTTGCGCTACGACTATCCGGTGGAACTGGCGCCGGAAGGACTGTCGCCGATTGAGTATTTAAAACGACTGACCTGGGATGGCGCGAAACGCCGTTACCCCTCCGGCGTCCCTTCGAAAATCATTGACCTTCTCAAGCACGAGATCGGCCTAATCGAAGAATTGCGCTACGAGTCCTATTTTCTTACAGTTTGGGACCTGGTCCGATTCGCTCGTTCACGAGATATCCTCTGCCAAGGCCGTGGCTCTGCCGCAAACAGTGTCGTGTGTTTTTGCTTGGGAATAACGAGCGTCGACCCAAACCGCCTCGATTTGCTGTTCGAACGCTTTATCAGTCGCGAACGTGGCGAAGCACCGGATATTGACGTAGATTTCGAGCACCAAAGACGCGAAGAGGTCTTGCAGTACGTCTATGAAAAATACGGCCGCCATCGTGCTGCCATGACAGCGACTGTCATTACCTATCGTAGCCGTAGCGCACTGCGAGATTGCGGACGTGCCCTTGGTATTTCTCTTGACCAAATCGACGAACTTTCCAAAGTCGTCGACTCGAGGGGCTTTGAAGGCACGTTCGCAGAACGCTGTGCTGACTGTGGTATCGACCCCGAGTCGGACATCGGCCAGCGATTTGTCTTCCTTTTTGAAAATCTGGTTGGCTTCCCTCGACATCTATCTCAGCACGTCGGCGGGATGGTCATGACACAAGACTGGCTCTGTGAAGTCTGTCCTCTTGAAAACGCGGCCATGACCGATCGTACGGTTATCCAATGGGATAAAGACGATCTGGACGAACTCGGAATCCTAAAGGTTGACTGTTTGTCTCTAGGCATGCTAAGCGCCATTCACCGATGCTTTGATATGCTTAGTGATCATTATGACCGCCCATTGACCCTCGCAAGCGTCCCAGCTGAAGACCCCGACGTCTACGACATGATCTGTCGCGCTGATACCGTTGGAGTTTTTCAAATCGAAAGCCGCGCTCAGATGAGCATGCTGCCTCGCCTGCGTCCCCGATGCTTTTACGATCTAGTAATCGAAGTTGCGATCGTTCGGCCCGGTCCGATTCAAGGTCAGATGGTTCACCCGTATTTGAAAGCCCGCCGCACCGGGGTTCAGCCACAGTATCCCAACGAAGAAATCCAACAGGTACTCGAGAAGACGATGGGAGTGCCAATTTTTCAAGAGCAAGCCATGCGGCTGGCGGTCGTCGCTGCGGGCTTTTCCCCAGGGGAAGCCGATCAACTGCGTCGTGCGATGGCTGCATTCCGGCGCAAAGGCGTGATTGCGAAGTTTCATGAAAAACTGATCTCTGGCATGCGCTCCAATGGATTAAGTGAAGAATTCGCCGAGCGCGTTTACACTCAGCTCAAAGGATTCGGTGAGTACGGCTTCCCTGAATCTCACGCCGCCAGTTTCGCACTCCTGGTTTACGTATCGTGCTGGCTAAAACATCACTATCCAGCCGCATTTTGCGCATCGATCCTCAATAGCCTACCGATGGGTTTCTACGGACCAGCTCAATTGGTCGCTGACGCTAAACAACACGGCGTGACCGTGCTTCCCATCGACGTGAATTACAGTCACTGGGAATGCACGCTTGAGAAGATATCTGGTACGCAGGAGCGTGAACCCGAGAACTCTGCTGAGGAAACGCGTCAGCGACGATCGGATGCTCCCCACAAAATTGCATTGCGACTGGGAATGCAAATGGTTAGAGGGCTCCAACTAGACTCAGGTATGAAAATCGAATCGACGCGAGTCTCCGGCGGTCGCTTCTCAGATCTATCTGATTTCAAACGCAGGACTTCGCTCGGCCAAGGCACGCTGAACAAACTAGCCGATGCCGGTGCATTGAATGACCTGACCGGCGACCGCCGCGCCGCTTATTGGCAGACGCTCGCTCAAGAAAAGTCTGCCAGTGAGCACTCGTTGCTAAACTTTATGGGGGCCGACGATGACGAAGAACTCCCCAACGCTTTATCGCCGATCGCACCAATTGAGGAAGTCTACGCAGACTACGAAACAACAGGTCTCTCCTTACGAGCACACCCGGTTTCATTCGTCCGCGAGCAACTGGACCGTCTGCGAGTAACGACCGCCAACGAGCTTCAGCAAACACCGGATGGAAAATTTGTCCGGGTGGCTGGATTAGTTGTGTTGCGGCAGCGACCTAGCACTGCCAAGGGCATCACGTTCGTGACACTCGAGGACGAAACAGGATCGATGAATCTAGTCATGCGTCCGGACGTTTGGCAGCGGCACTTTCGTATCGCGCGAACGTCAAACGCTTGGCTGGTCTATGGGGCGTGTGAAAACCGAGAGAACATCATCCACATTTCCGTTGGACGAATAGAAGATCTCTCTACGTCAGTCGAAGGTTTGACCGTCCGCAGCCGAGACTTTCAGTAGTTCGAAAGGCCGACTCTACTGACCGTCTGCGTAAACAAAGGTCGGAATCTCTTTCAAGACTCCCACTTTCAGATTCTCGCTGAACACTCGTGATCGAATAACGCGGGTACCGTTTTGTGAATGCCGTACAACGAAGCGGAAGGTCCGAGACTCCCGAACCGGCATCTCCTGAATCGGTGCAAACTGAATTCCGTTGGCCGACTCTTGATAACCAACTTTCGGGAACACATCCACAATCGTGGAACCCTGCGGGAGCTCGATAGCCAACGTTACGTTCTGATCCGGCATATCGCCTTTGTTCAGGATCCGCACTTCGTAAGTCGTCGTAGCGCCCACCTCGATGCGTCCGGCATCTTGGGCAATCGTAAATTCGAGCTCTGCCCGTCCGTTTACTTTTACGTTCGTAGATGCTTCGGCCACGATGCCCAAATCCCCAGTTGTCTTCACCGAAATGGATTGTTCGCCAATTTCAACCGGCAACAAATTCAGTCGCAGCGGAGCTTTACCTTGAGGTGCAAGCTCCGGCAAGGCTACATAGACCGCATGACGAGCACGATCATAGTCAACCGCTGGGTTTTCCGAGCTAACATATGCTAGTCCCGCGGGCAGATGAACTGCGAATTCTAGATTGGTCGCAGTGGCGTTGCCAGCGTTGGCGACCGCAATCTCATAGGTGGCTTCACGTTGAAGATAGCGTTCGGACGGTCCTCGAATATCAGCAATGAGTCTTGGTGCGCGGACGTCGATGGGTACAACTTCCTCCGCTTGCGTACCATCCTCCGTCAGGATTCGGACTACGCAGTTGTTGACGCCAGCCTGGATTGCTTGAAAACTCAGGTTATCGATGCGGCGCGATTCGTTAGGGTGTAAGTCAGCCAATTTGGCTTCGATAGAAGCACCGCTGGGGTGACTTAGGTTCTCGGGAACGTCGACTGTTAAGGCAACGTTTCGGGCAACCCCAGAACCGCTATTTCGGACGACCAACACCATGTTCTGCTGGTCCCCGATCAGAACGTTTGGTGATGCTTCGACCGCCAGCTCAAGTTTCGGCTGAGTCGCAAGCGTTCGTGCACTGGCCTGAGTCGCGAACATCACCGACGCAGTACTCCCAATTTCGCCCTCGACCTCCGGTACGACTGTCATACGAATCAGACGTTCTTCCCCGGCAGGAATCCGTCCAAGCTGCCAAACGAGAATTCCACCTGCGGCCGGGCTAACCATGGGTTCAGCTGTGACAAATCGAGTCCCTCTTGGCAACCGATTGACGACTGTCACGTCCAAAGCATCGACACTACCGCGATTGCTGACTGCAATCACAAAGACTGCGTTCTTGCCTACCTGCGTCTCTGGACCGGGCGCCCGAACCTCGATCGCGACGTCTGGCCGCTGCACACCGTCTAAATACCTGTTGCCGGGTACGTCAGTGGTAAGCTGCCCTAGACCACTCGACGCCGTCATGGCAACTTGGCCTGCCGTAGCGTTCGAGGCCGGTAATGCTGAGACGGAACGATTCGAATTTTGGTAGTTGTTCGAGGGAATGCCCACACCTGGCCCCGCATACTCCGTCGCGCCTTCGTAACTTGATTGATCCGGGTATCCAGTTTGAGCCGGCGCTCCGACGAGTGGGTTTACTGGAGCTAACGCCTGGGGCACTGCCGCTGGCGATGGATTGTTCGCGGGAAGGCCGCGGGAAGTCGTATCGTCGCCTGCAGCGCCATACGCCATGCGACCATCACCGTATCCAGATTGCGAGGCATCAAATCCACCGGTGCTACTAAGTGCTTCACCAGCAGTGGGCCCAGACGGAAGTTGGTTTGAGCCACCGGCGTTTTCATTGCTTACGTTTTCAGTGCCCACATCGTCAATCCGCCCAGTTGCGGCGATAGAGGGCAAACCTCCGCTACTGGCACTGCTGTATCCAGGCACTGCATCGCTGCCCGCACCATACTCACCGCCCAAACCTGACTCACCGCCCAAACTGGGCAAAGACTGGTTCAATCCATCAACTGTCTGGACGCCTGAGGTATCATTCATCAGCGCTGGCGACGGCCCCGATGCATCTCCGTTCCAGGCGTCTGCAGCGGAACCCATACTCGGAAGCGACGGGACCTGGCCGCCTTGAACGGCCGATGCGTCTGGAGTCTGGCCCGAACCGAGAGTAGGAAGCGAATAGAGATTGCCGGCCGCCTCTTCGGCGGCTGCGGGAACCACTGCATCGCCCGAGCTCAACTCGGCTTCCGATGTCATCTGAGGCGTATAGGAACTCAGGCGACCATCATTTCCACGTACCACTGCCTCTGGCGTCAACTGCAGGCCTGAAGCTGGGCCGATCTCTGAATTCTGAGCTACCCCCGAAGCGGAGAAACCCTCAGGAGCAGATATCGGCGTTGCCGATTGCGTTTGTTGACTTGTCAGAGCGGTATCACGTTCGCGTTTACGTGAATCGTGTTGTGCAAGCGCTATTGCACATGCACCTAGGAGGATGGCGATACCAGTAACAGCCAAACGACTATTCGTCTTATTCATCTCAGCGACATCCATGTCGACAAATTGGAGAGCGGATTCTGCTCTCAAGAGGGCGTGTCCGACACCAGCAATGGCGACGAACAGAACACGATGTAGCTCGTGTTATCAAATAACGGTCCACTGCACTAGATCAAAAACGCATGCACAAATCAGCAGCTAGCAAATGCGTCGGTATTCCGTGGCATTCCGGCTGAAGCCGCAAAGATCCTGTGGAGCCCAGCTTCACAAAAGCTCTAACAACTAGGCACCTGGACGCACAAGCCACCGGTGGAACCTTTGGAACCGCCAGTGAACCGCCCATTTCTAAAAACGTTCATCAGAATCACAGAACGCCAGTGAAGATCAGCGCCGCGAGCACAGCGACTCCAATTCCGATAGCCAAAACGAATTGAATCAGCCAAGTCGATAACCAGAGCCCCAGAGGAACCGGTTCGTACCGGGCCGCACTTCGAACTAGGCGATCGACGGCCTGTACATTCTTGCGGGAAATTGGAACTGAGAACCTCAGCCCCCAGTCTGTGCGAACACGCATGACCGATGAGTGCTGGCGCTGGCGCCAACCAATTCTTCTTATCCAACTCCAGGGCAAGAAGACCCCGCAAATCAAAAGACCGTGCTCACGGAAATCGGTGGTAGTCATCCCGAACGCTGCGATGCCCAAAAGGATCGCGGTAGTCGCATAGATCCAACGATACTGAATCTCGCTCTCGTAAACCGCAACGTAGGCAAGCAGCCCAGCTACCAAGACGCACGCTATGAAACGCGAGCATAGGATGTGCAACCCGCATTCAGAGTGCAGCCGGGCCGTTGTACGGCTCCAAGAGAATGCGATTCCCCAGAGCGTCAAAAGCGAAATGCCGGCAGCTAAGATATATGTAGGCAGCAGGTCGATCACCTGTCGCCCTCCTAAGTCACGATGTTCGAGCGTAGTTGCTCTACAACGATAGCTCGGGAAAGCGTGACGTGCCAGGACACCCAACTGGCCTTTTGTTCCTGGTAGCGAGCTCTTGAGGGAGCTCAGTAACAAGAGCAGGGTGACCTACCTGGAATCCTTGTTGTTGCGTGTGGCAACGTCGGTTCGTTTGGCGGGCAAGTAGCCCATATAGGTCATCAAGTCGCGAATCTCTGCCGATGAGAGCTCATCAAGCAGGCCAGAAGGCATCAGGGACTTTTTGCTTGTTTGAACTTCATCCACATTCTGTTGTGCGATGGTGTGCTCTTCCAGCTTGTCATCGCGCAACACGATCACTTCATCATCGCTTCGCGTCACGATTCCCCGCAAGACGCGACCATCCAGGGTAAGCACCTTCTGTGAACGATATTGGTCACTAACGATGTGTGACGGATACAGAACCGACTCAATGACTTCTTTGCGAGTAAATCGGCTTGCGACGGTCGTAAGGTCTGGACCTATGGCCGTCCCGGTTCCGTTCATTCGGTGGCAACTCGCACACTGTGCCTTTTCATACACCAATTTCCCATTCTCATGCGAACCAGATCGCCCATCGCTGGACAAGAAATACTCGCTCAGAGTAGTGACGTTCCACGGAGATGGCTTGTCAAGCGTAGGAAGCTCAGCGGCGGGCTCCTCCGGAAACTCATCCGCAAACCACTCTTGCCAAGGTTGCATCGGACTGGCCAACCCAGTCGTATCGAAGTCTTCTCCCGTCCAGTAGGCTAGCAGACGAATTGCTGGCGTAGATTCCTGGCCGTTCTCTTCCATCTTCAACCCATGCAAGATCACCTCGCGGAGTGCGTAGGGATCATCCGTCGCTTGGGGGACCTTCATCAAAGCATTCATCACCTCGGTAACAGCGTAGGTCTCAAGCACTGGCATCGAGCGGATGAGATAGTCCCAGTTTTCATCGTTTGGCTGCTGCGATAGGCCCAAAGCAATCGCCTGACGCCGTTCGGGACTGCGTACCCAAATCTCACGCAAGTACTCCATGGAACCAGCCGTGCCGTCCTGTGACAGCATTGCCACAATTCCGGTTCGCAGACGTTTGTACGCTTCACCAGCGTATTCTGGCCGGTCAATTTGAGCATCGAGCTTCATCAGAGTCGCGATGTCAGAGTCTTCGAGTTTGTCGGGATATTGGTACAGTGACACGAGCGCTGCGTTCGGCCATTTTTCGCCTTCGCTCACAAATATCCGAGCCTCTTCCAATGGCAGATTCTTACAGAGATCTCGCGTAACGTTCATGACGTAAAGTGGCACACTGCTACCAGAGTCAACATGCTGCGTTTCCTCAAAGAACTTAATCAGAGCGTAGCGCTCGTCGTGCTTCCAGTCATATTTAAAATAGGGAAGGTGCATCGCGATATTCAGCCGCTCTGCGATTGGCAGATCCGATTTGATGTAGGCGATCGCCTCTGGCACGATTTCACTAGTGTCCAGATACGCTAACAGTCGAATCAACTCGCGGTTCAAAATCGGCTCACCAACCGGAAACTCGGCTGCCAACAATTCGCCCAGTTCCGGCACATCGGCGGGCTTCAGTTCACTACGGTGCAAAGTGACTTGGGAGAGACGCAGCAGGTCCATGAAATCGCGGTCACTGATAAAACCAGCCAGCATTTCTTTGACCATCCCAACCACTTCGATAGCGTTGTCACGCGTTGGCTCAGCAACCATCAAGGCTAGACCTGCGTTCAATCGAACGCGCGGACTTTCATCCTCCAGCGCCTGATC
>DNPC01000545.1:0-2284 GCA_003501565.1 Planctomycetaceae bacterium
AACGGCCGCCCAAAAAAGACAACCGTCGGACTTACATGCTTGCTGCTGCGGCTGGCGTTGTCGTTGTCGCTGGCGGTCTGTCGTGGTGGCGGTATAGCAGCCAAGCCAATGAAAACACAATTACTTCCCTAAATAAGCAATTGGAATCAACGAAAGAAAAGGAAGTAGATTATCGCGCTCGCTCGGCCCAATTGAAGGAAGTGGAGAAATTCCTAGACCAGTCACCAAACTGGCTCGATCAACTTTCCTTTGTCGCAGAGCGGATCCCGCCCAGTGACAAAGTGCAAGTCTCTCGCACTTCGTTTTCGACCACAGCCACTGGAAAGACGCAAATCATGTTTGCGCAGGTATTGGCCGATTCGGACACTTCGCTGGCTGAGTTCGAGGACTCATTGCGGGATGACACCCATGAGCTACTCGCTACGAATCGACAACAACTCCCTGAACCCATTGGCGACTATCGCTGGGGTGCCGCGCCCGTGGTCGTGACACTCGAAGACGCTGGTTGGAAGCTGGTTGACGAGATCGAGAAGGGGCCGAGCAAGAAGAAAGACGCGTCGCCCAAGAAGGACGATTCGCCGGAAGCCAAGAACGAACCCAGCGACGAAGACGAAGCCCCGGCTGACAATAACAGCTCCAGTACCGACGAGCCTGCAGAGTCTGCTGAGTCTGCTGCCGAAGCTGCGGCCGTTGACGAGACAACGCCCGGCAACGAGTCACCTGGCAACGAGTCGCCTGGAGGCGAAGCATCTGAAGAGGGCGCCAACGCGGCTGATAGTGGTGAAGACACGGCGACAGCAGAAGAAAATACCGCAGGCGGCAACGCTGCAGACGAAACGACTAAAGGCGAAGGAACTGCTGAAGAAAATTCGGGCAGCGTTAAGGACAAGGATCCCCGACCTTCTAAATCCGCTGACGCTTAGCAGCTCCCGCTACGGCCGCACGGCTTCTTCGTAAGACAGCCAGACGAACATCCAAGACAATCACATCTCCCAAACTGGGAACGCAGACATGGCAATGACAAAACGTGAACGTATGTTAGCTACTGGCGTAGGAGCGATTGGCGTCCTGCTGGGCGGGCAATACGGAGTTAACTACGTCCAATCGGGCTTTGAGACGCAAGAAAAGTCGATCAAGTCCACCCGCAACGAAATCGAGAAATTGGAAGACTCGATCTTCGAGGGGCAGCTTGCGAACAGAACGCTGGAGAAGCTGCGTGAAAAGTCCTTGCCGTCAGATGAGAACGTTCTGCGCAAAGAGTATACGAACTGGCTGACCGCCCTTGGCCGCCAAACAGGCGTCGAAGGACTGTCGGTGAACAAGTTCGGCCGGACGATCACGACCGATGCCTATACGGAGTACGATTTTAATATTGCAGGAAAGTGCCGTACGGACGAAGTCGTCGATTTTCTCGCCGCTTTCTACGACAAAGATTATCTGCACAGCATTGCTTCACTGAGCATGACGCCGATTCCTCGCGAGCAAGACATGTTCATGATGGATGCCAAAATCCGAGCCATCGCACTCAATGATGCACCGAAGGATGTGATGCCGTCGGATGAACCCTCGGGCCGACTGAAGAAATCGGCAGACAAATACCGAGAGGTGATTTTGGCTCGGAATCCATTTTCGCCCCCAAATAATCCACCCAAGATTGAAACCGACAGCAAACTGGAGATCGTTGCTGGAGAGCGCTGGAGCGAATCGCTCAAAGCGTCGGACGAAGAAGGTCATGATGTCGAATTTGAACTCGTCGGTGAAGCTCCCGAAGGCCTCGAGCTTCGCGGCGGAAGACTGAACTTCAAACCCGAAGTGCCGGGTGAGTACGAGTTGCTTGTCCGGGCAATCGACAGCGGTTTTCCGTCCATGACAAGCGAGAAAAAAGTGCGCCTGGTTGTTACCGAACCGCCCAAGGAAGAGCCTAAGGAAGAACCGCCGGAGTTCGACGAAGCCACCCAAACGGAAATCACTGCCGTTGTGCGTGGAAACCGCGGCCCTCAAGTTGGACTGCATGCGAAAACGAAGTCTGAGACGATGTGGCTCAGCGTTGGTGACGAGATCGACATCGGTACGATTAAGGCCAAGATCATTGACATCAACCCGGCCGAGAGCTTTGCCGAACTCGAGTCGGACGGTAAGCGGTGGACGATTGGCATGAATGAGTCGCTTACTACTGCATTTGCGCGCAGCGAAGTCGATTAGACCGAGCGTTTGTAGGCGGACCGATCTGCATCGCCCGAATGGTTGTTGATCCGGCTACAAATCCGCCTGGGGACAGGCGGAG
>DNPC01000545.1:2340-2640 GCA_003501565.1 Planctomycetaceae bacterium
TGGGGACAGGCGGAGCTACGTGATGGCAGTCGTGCTCCGGAGGCCTTGTGATTCGACGGGCTTACGATCGACGACTTACATTTCTGTTGGCCGTTGGCCTGGTGGGAGCTTTTTTGCCGCCCGTTGGCTTTGTTCCCGCTGTAGACTTCTTTCCGCCAGCTTTCTTGGCGGCTGCTTTGCGTTTTTCAGCTCGGGCTGCGCCAGCAATCTCTTTTCGAGCGCCGCTGATGGCGCGCTTGCGATTCGGGTTATCGGCCTGACCGGTCATTTCATACAGAAAGCGGCTGGCGAATGTATCAC
>DNPC01000293.1 GCA_003501565.1 Planctomycetaceae bacterium
ATTGCTTCGGGACCACTTCCATAGGGTTCGCATTCAAACGAGTCACCAGCCGCGTCGACCAGCTCGTTGGCAGTGATCGCCGCGACACCGGAAAACAGGCGGTGGGTTGGCAAGACCTGCAAGCCCGGGTCATCCATACTCATCACCAAACCCAGCACGAAGTTTGCAGGGTGAGTCGGCCCAAGTTCAGTTTCTTCCGCGAGCACTTCACGGTACTTCAGAGCCGTTTCGTAGCGGTGGTGCCCATCGGCGATAAACAGCGGCTTATCTTCGATCTGCATCGCTGCTTGTCCGATCAAGTTTTGGTCCGTAACGGGCCAAACGCGATGCAGAACTCCATCGGCGTCGACCGCCTCTAGAGCCGCCTGGCTAACTGTCTGAGCCTCCAGCAGAGTCTGCACTTCGTTCAGTGGATCTGGATAGATGCCAAAAATCGGACTCATATTCGCCTGGCACGCCTTCGTAAGTCGCAACCGATCGTCTTTGGCTTTGGAGTGCGTTTCTTCATGCGGGAAAATGTTCCCCTCGCTGAATTTCTCGATGCCAATTCGCGTCAAGAACCCGCGGCGCGTGTAGGTGCGACCTTCGAAATCGAACACCTGGTGGTAGACATAGAGAGCCGGGTCGGGCTCATGCTGCAGAACACCGTCACGAATCCATTGCCGGAAGAGTTGTGCTGCGGTCTGGTATCCGGAATCATCTCCGGAGTATTCATCCACTGCGGAATGATCAACAGGCAGTTCAAGACGGACAAAATTGTACGGGTTCACCGCGAGCAGCTGTTGGTGCAATTCTGCGTCGATGACGTCGTAGGGCGGCGTCACCACTTCGCTGAGCGATCCGACCTGTGCTAGGTTGTAGCGTAAGCCGCGGAAGGCCTGAATTTTCGGCATTCACCAGATTCCTGTTTGAGTATTCCGGGGTGGCCTCCTATCTTACCCGCACTGGCCGAAACAACGAGTCCCGCCTGACACTTCGACGCGTTGGCGGCCCAGCGACAAGACTAAAGAGCGAAGATTGAAGAGAGAAGGTTGAAGAGAGAACGTTGAACAGCGTAGGCTGAATCGAAAGGCAGCCAACCTGCTTGGGCTCGGATGCAAGAGAGTTTCGAAAAAGTTCACTGGCCCTCCCAGCCCTTGCGAGCTGCTGCGGCGAAGGCTTGGACAAGACTCCGTGCCTTACGTCCTGGTGCGGACTCAACGCCACTAGCCGTATCAACGCCGTCTGGCCGGACCATGCTTACGGCCTGGGCGACATTCTCGCTGGTGATTCCGCCGGCCAAAATCACTGGCGTCGTACCGAAGACTTTTGGTCGCGGGACTAACAGATCCCAACGTGCCTGACGCCCCGTTCCTCCTCCCTCAGCGGGTGCATAGGCGTCTAAAAGAAACGCACGCAAGTTGCTAGCATTGGCCCAGCTGCTTGCCAAATCGGTTTCTTCGCTACGGCCGCTCCACGAAATGGCTTTGATGATAGGGGCTTTGCAATCAACGAAATCTTCAGGGCGTTCGTCGCCGTGCAGTTGTACGAAGTCGCAACTAACGTGCGCTAGAACACGCGCGACGTCGCTCGGCGACTGATTCATGAAAACGCCGACTACACTTAGCCCCAATTCATGGGCACGTTTGGCCAGTATGCCAGCCTGGTCCGGTGCAACTTTGCGTTTACTGATCGGCACGAAATTCAGTCCCACGCTATCGACTTCGAACTCTGCCAGCACGTCTAGGTCTTCTTGGACTGTAACACCACATACTTTGATGCGTGGGATACGGTTACTCATCTATTGCCTGCATTGTGTTGTTTTCACTTGTCGGTGAACCTTCTCAGTATTATTAGCGACTGTGTACGAATTTGTTAGGACCAAGCAGGCCTGCTATCGAATCTTCCAGCGCCAGACTGCTCGTTTGGGAAGCGTGTCGTGCTAATTCCCGCGTCACCGACGCATTTGGGGGAGGCGATCAGTAGCGTAGGTTGGGGCCAAAGTTGCCGGAGTTAGGATCAGCAAGTGGCGCGGATTTGGTCAACGTTTAACGGTTTTGCGGTCGATAAGGATTCGAGAGGTTATAGCGCGTGGCGTTACGTATGCTCGTAAACGCCGTTTCACGAACGTTGGAGACTGAAGTGAGCCGACTGAGTTTGGTTGACCCTAGCGTCGAATCACGCCGCCTCCGCAAGAACGCTTGGTGGTGCGCGGTGATCAGTGGGTTGCTAGCTATCATGTCGGCGCTCAACTGTTTTCCACCAGTCGATGTGAAGTACAAAGCGACGTCGACCGTGCTACTCTCAAAGTCGCGGTTGGCAGAACTGAAAGATCTCGCTTCGGCCGACGCAGGAGCTTGGGAAGCAGGCGAGCAGCAGCCAATTCTGCTCATGGGCTTCTCTGTACTCGACGATGCATCGGGTGCAACTGATGCCGAGCAGTTGTCGAAGCTGACGGAAACTACGTCCACAGTTGATGATCTGTTGTTGGTCGAGGTGCGCACGCAATGGCAGGCCAACGTTTCTGATGATCGTCTGGAAACTTACCTCGGTGAACAGACCCTGCCAGAATCACTAAGCTCAGGTGCGGTTGGGCGGGAATCGATTGCTGCGGCGCAATCCCTTGAACACACCCGGCAAGTTGCCAACTGGCGTTTGAAGGCTGCCAAGCATTACCTTACAAGGCATCGGTACTTGCAGGCCAGCGAGCATTCGCAAAAACAAACAGCTTCTTCGCGAAACACCCCCAGCTTCAGCTTGGCGAGTCACCGGACCACGGCGACTGCGGCGAGCGTTTCTGTAGGTGGTGACGCGGCCAGCGAGGGCACCGCAGTGAACGACATTGAGGCGACGCTCGAGAGCAGGTTGCTCGCAAGTCAGACGCAAGCCAGCCAGCTTGAAGAACGTTGGGAACAACAAAGAGCGGTCGAAGCGGGGGCATTGAAGCTAGCTCAGGCAAGCGAAGTCACACCTGCAAGCAACGCCATTCCGCTATGGATCGCAACCAGCATTATTGTCATTGGCTTGAGCTGCGGGCTATGTGCTGGCTGGTTCGAACATCGCATTCAGGCCGGTAACATTTTCGACGCGCGGAGGGTCGCAAGGCAACTTGCAGCAGCTGGTGTTCCCACGCTAGGCACTGTCACGCTCAACAACCCGCTCGGCACAGAAGCTAGCATTGCCGAACGCGCTGTGGCTGGAATTGGTTGGAGCGTCACATTTCTAGCGACGAATGGCCGCCGCATCGCTGAATGGGGACTTTGGTTTTGGGTTTGCATTATCACGCTTCGCCTAGTACTAGATCCAATGTGGCGAACCGTGCTCCTGGATAGCCCCTTGGCGGCGCTTGGCCGAACTTTAGTTGGGTTGCCGTAGCCGTTCATGACTCAACCTTGCACAATCCGCAACGCCGCCATCCGAATTTACTGATCAACACATTACAGATTCTCACTCCCGGGAATTCTAAAACGCTATGTACGAAGCACTCTTGCAATCGAACAATCGTCCGTTTCGGGCAACTCCGGATGTCAAGTTCTACTTTCCAAGCAATAGCATCGAATCGGCGCGGCAGACCGCTGTTCGCGCGACATTGCGAGCTGAAGGGCCGGTCTTGGTACTGGGCGGCGCCGGGCTTGGCAAGAGTCTGTTGGCACAATTACTCGCCGAGGATTTAGGTTCGCGCTTCGATATCGTGTCCCTACATGCAGCGCAGCTGTGCAGCCGCAAAGCGCTGTTGCAGAGCATTTTGTTCGAGCTCAGTCTGCCTTACCGCGATATGTCCGAAGGTGAACTGCGGCTTTCAATCTTGGATCGACTCGTTCCAAGTCCAGAGACAGCGCCGGATGGCGTGCTGTTTATCGTTGATGAAGCACATACGCTGCCGATCAAGTTGCTTGATGAGCTCCGGCTGATCACCAACTTCACACGCAACAATCAGCCACGTGCTCGACTGATCCTGTTGGGCAGCCTGAAACTCGAGGACGTTTTCGCACAGCCCAAGCTAGACTCGTTCAACCAGCGTTTGGCCGCTCGGTGTTACCTCCAGCCGTTAACGCACCAAGAGACCCTCGCCTATGTCGGGCATCAGCTAGCTGTCGCCAAAGTCAATCAAGAACAGTTCATATTGCCTGAGTCGGTTGAGTTGATCTTCGCAGCCAGTGATGGGCTCCCACGGCTCACAAATCAGTTGATGGACCATGCGTTGGTTTTGGCAGCCGCCAAGAACTCGGGGCCCATTACGCCTGAAATCGTTGAGGAAGCTTGGGCGGACCTCCAGCAGCTCCCAGCGCCTTGGCACAGTGGCGAAGAAGGCCGTACAACTAGTGCCTCGGTTGAATTCGGCACGTTGGAAGAATTCGGTTCCAACGAAGATGGCTCCCGTATCGACTCCAGCGAGAACGTTTCCGGCAGCATTGATCCTTATGCGTCACTGGTCAACGCCGAAAATGAAAACACCGCGTTCGTCGATTTCGAGTCTTCGGAACCACCGCCACAGTCCAATGCGGTTGTGACGGATTCGGAGAGTCCCTCGGCTCCCGTTGCAAGCGAAGCGTTCGACAGCGAAATCACCATCGTCGAAACGACGGAAGACTTCTTGGCAGTTGACCAAGATGCGATGAACACTGACTCAGTTGATGACGCCGCCAAATCTCAATTCAATCCGACGGTCAATGACAACCTGACGCTAGCTGACTCTGCCGAAATCGATACTACCGAACAGGCAATTGACGACGCGACAATGGACATTGAATCGATCTCCACAGAACCAAATTTCTTTGCGGCGTTTTCAGCTCCGGGTGAAGACGAAAGCGGAGTGGTTGAGATTCGCGAAATGGCGCGTATGGAAAGTCGCCAACAAGCTGAGATTGATGCGGCCATCGATTCGCAAGGCAACATGGTCGATCCCGAGTATTCAGCTCCTGTCGTCGAAGAATCGTCTGATGCCGCAGAACAGAATATTTCGCCAGATTCGGAAGCTGAGCCTACTTTCGGCACGGATGTACCAACTACCGAATTGCCAAATGCCGAATTCTTGACTCCTGGATTGCACAGCGACGCTAGTGTAGATCAGCCAACGGATGAGCAACTCTTGGCGTTTGACGTCGAACAAGAACAACTCGAATCTTTGGCTGTTTGGGAAAACGATCCTCCTCTAGGAGCCGAAATCGGTGAAGCCGGAGGGGTAATCGCGCCGGCCGTCGACCGTGAGATTGAATCGACCGATGGTCTCGAAGTCGATCAGAGTACCATGAGCCGTTTGCTAGATGAAGAGAAGGTTGGTGATGAAGCCGCTGCTGCGACTGATGAGTTGCAGCAGGCCGAAACACAAGTGGTTGTGTCTGGGGAACTGTTCGGTGATGACTTTGAAGAAGAGTTTGCAGTTTCGGAGTCGGTTATCACTAGTGGAACGTTCGTCTCGTCAGTTTCCGGCGGCGTAGCGCAGCCAAGTGATGTGGATTTGACGAGCGAGGCACCAGAACAGATTCAGGCGGATGCTCCGCCAAAGCCGCTGGGAGAAGCCAACGCCGAGACAATCGAGTATTTGAACGCGCTGCAGGGTCAAGAGGTTCCGGCGGTTCCAGCCCAACTCGCTACGGACGAGCCCTTACAGCCAATCGAACAGAATGCTGCAGATTCAAAGCTCGCAGGCCAAGACAGTTGGAGTGTAGAAATTCAATCGGTTGATACCGAGGGTGAAGTCGCACTGCACGGAGAGATCGAGGAGATTGTCTCTCAGCTCAACTTTTCTGCATTCTCAGTTGAACCGTATAGTGTCGAACAACTCCCCGACACGGTGCCAAGTGCTGATTTGGATAGCGAGGAAGCTGAGCCCGACGGTGGTGCCGTTCGCTATGGCGTCGGAGACGATGTTTACCTAGTGCACAAGCCGCGCGAAGAATCGAACCAAGAAGGCGTGATCACACAAGCAGCTGACTTTGATGACGATCGAGATTTGCTTGTGATCGAAGACGACATTCCAGTCGTCCAGCCGCCAGCACCACCGGCCAAAGACGAAACCGAGACGACGCAAACGGTTAGCTACAGCCAGTTGTTTGCGAAGCTTCGCAATTGACATGTAACTTGTGCGAACGAGCGGAGCGGCGTCTCAACTGCTGGCTGAAGACGCCTACTGAAACCAACACCGGAGTCGACAATGCAAACCTCCAACCGGCAGTCTTCGCATCAACAGAGTTCATTGTGGATTAAAGAGCTGTTGTTGGCCCAGTCTGGAGAGGCTTGCAAGACCATTGGTCTCGTGAGTGCCAATCGTGTTGCCGCAGATTGGGCGAGTGTTTCGCAGATCGTCCGCCAAGTCACAGAGTTTGTCGGTGAACAACCCGGTGACAGTCGGGTTCTGGCAGTTCACCTGGATGTGTTTCTCAGTAGCGAAACAGATCGTTTGCCGGAGCAACCGCCGGGCATCCCCGGCTACTCGCGCTCTCCGTTGGGCGCATGGCGAGAGGTGACAGTGCCCGTACCAGTTGGCTTTGAGGCGTCTTGGTCGCTATTGCAGTTGCCGAAATGGCTCCGAATCTGGCGTGAGCAGGTCGGCTTGATCCTATTGAGTCTCGGCCCATGCAATTTGGTTCCTGCTCGGGCAATTGGTCGGCTTTGTTCGGCAAATCTACTTTTGCTCGGACCCGGTGAAACTGCATCGTTCGATTGGGTGTCCGCCCACACGGCACGGCTAACTGAAGCTGGTGTCAACGTCTGTGGTTCTCTTCTTAGCCGCAAACAAGCGGCCTAGACAGTCAGCCTAGCCAAGTGCCTGGTCGGACTGGCTTTATGCTTTGATCTTAAATGGGCTCATCTGCGCCTACGTTGACTTAGAACCTATCCGAAAACCTTGAATCGAACATCAGCCGAAGGGCGTTAGCCCCGGTTGTTGGTTGGGAACCGCGGCTAACGCCGATCGGCTAATGGGTTTTCGGATAGGTTCTAAATCTGTAGCGTTGTTTCGGCCTTCTAAAGGTGCAGCTGGTCCAACAGATCGTAATGGACTGAAAACGTGGCCTTCTGACTGGCGTAGAGCCCTACCGTTTCTGGAGTGATGGACTGCGTCAATTGTGAATCTGCAAAGGCCTTGTTTAGGGCGTTGGCATCGCAGTGGTTGCGCGCTCGGCCAAGAGTGATGTGTGGGTGGTATTCGCGGCGCTCGCCTCGAAAACCTAGCTGTTCAAGTTCTTGATCCAGGAGCGTATGCAAGCTGGCCAGTTCACCGTGCAGATCGTTGATGCCAGCCCACACCACACGCGGTGGGCCAGAATCGGGAAACGTTCCAAAACTTGCAAGCTCGATTGTCAGGGGTTCAAGTTTAGGCTCAATTTCCCGCAGTCGACTGCAGATCTGCAACAACTCCAAGCTGCTTAGATTGCCGATAAAGCGTACGGTTAAGTGCAATTGGTCGGTCGGCATCCAACGGATCTGATCGCCCAACGCACTCTGCCAGCGCGCAATCACGTTTGCCAACTCACTCCGTGCAGAACCGGTGATTGGAATTGCCAAGAAGCATCGTAAGTATTCAGAGTCGGCCATCGAGCGGCTCTCCGTACCCCAGCCTGGGGCGTCTTATACAACTTCTTTCCAGTAATCGGTTGCACCACTAGAGAGGCGTGCGCCGACCTGGGAAATGACTTTATGGCATAGGAAATTCGCGCCTCGGGCAGCTTGCTCGGCTGTAAAACCATTGGTTACACCAAATAAGAACGCTCCGGCAAACATGTCACCTGCACCCGTCAAGTCTTTCGGTTGGCTTTGAACTGCAGGTACATGGAAAGCGTCACCCGCATAACGAACGAAGGCCCCGTTTTCCCCGTCTGTTACGACAGAATTCGGAACCATGTCCGCAAGACGTTTCGATGCTTCTTCGGTGTTTTCAGCTCGCGTGATAGCAACGGACTCAGGTGCGTTGCAGAACACTAGATCACTTTCCTGCAATGCATCGCGGAATGCATCTCCGAACACCTCAGGAATGAAACCGTCGGAAGCGGTGAGTGCGACTTTGGTGTCATTCTGCTTGGCAATCTTGATAGCTTCGCGGATAGCCCCCTGCCCTGTTTCGGGATTTGCGAACACATATCCTTCGATGAACAACCACTCAGAGTCAATAATTCGCTGGGCGTCAACATGACGAGCCGCTAGCTTGCTCGATACCGCTAAACACGTTCGCATTGTCCGCTCGGCATCAGGAGTGACAATTGCGAGGCAAGTCCCAGTGCGCTCTCCAACCAGCACGGGATTACCAATGTCAATATTCAGCTGCTCGAACTCCTCGGCATAGTGCAGGCCGTAGCGGTCATCACCAACACATCCAATGAAAGCTCCAGTGCCGCCTAGCTGAGTCGTCGCAATGATGGAGTTCGCTACCGAGCCGCCGCTAACCAGCTTTAGATCGTGCTCACCATCGTGGAACTTCTCCAACAACGACTCTTGTTCATCCAGTTCAACGAGTCGCATAGTGCCGCGTTCAAATCCGAGCTGACCGAACGCTTGTTCGTCAAGCTCGAGGAAAATGTCAACTACGGCGTTGCCAAGTCCACAGACGTTAAACTTCTTAGACATGTGTTCCCTTGTCGTCCCGCTCAGCAGCTCAGCCGACGTGTCGCTTCGCGATCGATCCGCTGTCCGTGGGCTCAATAATTTCGTATAAGAGTTGACCAGCCGCAAATTATGCCGCAACCGGCGGGAATCACCAGTAGTCCGACCTTGCTCTTTAGGCGCCTCATTACTCATGTCATTGATGCCTTACCGTCCTGTGCCCTGGCTACGCAGCGGCCATTTACAGACGCTAATGGTGGGATTGCAATGTGGCTGGCGCCCACCTTATTCGGCCGATCGACTCCTCATTGATTTGCCGGACGGTGAGCAACTTGTCGTGCACGCTGAGCGCCCTTCGCCGCTGGACAAGAGTGCTCCGATCGTGATTCTCATTCACGGATTAGGTGGCGATCACAGTAGCCCGTATCTGCAGCGCCTAGCGCACCGACTAGCGCATCGAGGCATGCGAGTTTGGCGGGTAGATCTGCGTGGCTGCGGTGCAGGTTTTGATCTGGCATGGCGCCCGCCTCACGCAGGACGAAGCGACGACGTTGCGGCAGTAGTCCAGCTTGCCCGGCGACGTTTTCCAGACTCTGTTATTCGTCTGGTTGGGTTTTCCCTAAGCGGCAACATCGTGTTGAAGATGCTGGGTGAGGCGGCGATTGGGAATTCGCTTGTTGGGCCCGAAGATGTCGAGAGAGCGATCGCCATCGCTCCACCGGTAGAACTCTCGCGGTGCGCCGATAGGATTGATCGACTGGATAACAATTTGTACACCCGCTACTATCTGAAGATGCTCGGTAAACAAGTGAATCGACGGAGAGGGGCATGGGAACAATGGGCGAAGCTGCCTACCAAACCTGTACCGCGAACCATCCGGCAGTTCGATGCGTTGTACACCGCACCGTTGAGTGGATTTAAAGATACCGAGCACTATTACGCATCAAGCTCGGCGCGGCCATTGATGGAATTTATCAAGACGCCCACCACCATACTAGTCGATCAGCATGATCCTATCATTGAGCCGCGGTCATTTCGCGACTTACCTGAAAACGAAAGTTTGGCGATCCAGTGGACGCGACATGGTGGCCATATGGGCTACTTTGGGCGTGACGATGCAGGCAAGCCAGTTCGGTGGATGGAGTTGTTTGTAACGCATCGTCTTCTTCGTGAGTCATGAGCCAGGCAGGCTAGCGCTGCAACTGTGATTCGAGCCATCGGTAGCAACGCAGACGCATCTCAAGTGGGAAATCGTGGTCTGCTTCCGGGTAGTGGAATTGGATTGCGCCTTCAGCCCCCGCCAGCTTGTAGGCGGGACGAATCAACGTCTCCGTGAGCCGGACTCCGTCGATGGCAAAGTTATCATCGTTGATCGGTGCGGAAACAAACACGGGCACCGGCGCGATCGCAGTGAAGATTTCAGCGAAGTCCAACGGCAGAGACTTTGGTGACGAAACGTCTTTAACACTGGGAAGATAGCGCTGACTGGTCCAGCCGGTCAAGTCGCCGCCGCGATAGTGGGTCATGGCGGTGAAGCCACAACTGCTGACCACCGCCCGCAGACGACCATCAAACATTGCGGTGAACAATCCGTTGTGACCACCTAGTGAATGGCCAACCACACCAATGGCATCGCGATTAACACAATGCAGGGTTTCAAGCAAGTCGATAGCGCGGATGTTCTCCCAGATTGCCTGCATGGTTCCGCTTGAAAAACCCGATTCTGGCGGCGGCTCCTTGCGTTCTCCAAATCCTGGGTAGTCCGGAGCCAAGCAAACGAAACCTCGTTCTGCCAACTCATGCGCGTAAAAACGACTTGATTTGCCCCCAAGTCCACAGATCTGAGATTTGCCAAGATCAAAATGAGTGGGGTGCAAACAAAGGGCCGCAGGTTTTGGTGTGCTCACCTCGCCCTCGGGCCGCGGGACCAACAACCACGCAGGCACGCGGGTTGAATGTGTTGTGTTATACGAAATATGGAGTCGCCAGTATTTCGCTTCCACCTCGATCGACTGCACCGACAGGTCTAGCGGCACACGATCGAAGCTTTTCGGGAGTGTACCAGCGAGGTCTTGCATGGCCGTCTGAATGCGGCCGCGCTGCCGCCCCAATTCAAACTTTGTGTCGACAAGGTGTTGTTGGTCGCCTCTTCTGTAGTGCAACGGATTTTGGAATAAGCATTTCGGAGTCGGCGATTCTTCGTTTTGTAGGCTGGGATTGGCCGACGGTGCTATCTGCATTTCGCCGGATGTTTGACCACTTTGATTTTCAAGCCAAGCCAGACCTGCACGAGTTGGCGCGATGATGTCTAGGTCGCCATCGCCGTCTAGGTCTTCGCAAACCGAGTCGAGGTCGATTCCCGCCTCCTCGGTTGTCAGAGACTGGCTGTGCCAAGTGGCAGTTTGGGGCAAGTAAGTGTAGGCGACGATGCGCAACGGCGCGTTTTCACCCGGATCACGACCATCGTGTCCTTGGTACCGTTTAGCGGCGATCAATTCGGGCGCGCCATCAGAATTTAGGTCTTCCCACAACAAGGTGTGCCCGCACGACCAGCTTGTATCGATCGCATGTGTGCGCCACCGGGAGCTTGCCAACAAAGGTGCGAGTTCGTCCTGCAGAGATACACTGATTGAAGAACCTGAGTCTGCGAAAAAATCTTGCTCACTAGCGGAATCGAGTTGCTCGGTCCAATAGACCCCATAGTCATGACCGCGCGACCAAATCAAATCAGAATCACCATCATGGTCGACATCAGCAACAATGATGGGCAGTCCACAGTCTCGAGCCAGCTTAAATTCTGGATGCCATTGCCAACGCTCGGCTAACGTCTTGCCAGGGCTTGCCCAGCCCGCTGGGCATACTAGGTCGACTCGGCCATCACCATCGACGTCGCCAGCTCCAATTCCATGGCCCGCCATCTCCTCGGGTAACGGGTAGTGTTTCCAGCTTGGCTTGCGCTTTCCAGCTGGCGGCGGGACATTGCGATACCAAGCAGCGAAGTTGGTGCCGCTGGGCAAGATATCCAGTCTTCGATCGCCGTCGATATCGACGAGCCGTCCTGTCTCGCTCGTGCCAGGAGTGTCAATGATGTGCTTTTTCCAGGTACCGACTGGGTTCGCTTGGACGACCTGTGCACCGGGGTTCTCAGCCCAGTACAAGCTCTTGCTGCGGTAATTGACGCTTACAATGTCCAAGTCACCGTCATCGTCGACATCCAATTTCAGATTTGAATAATCGTCGTATCTCCCGCGAATTGACTGGACCTCTCGGAACCGATGTCGAGCAACGAAACCCGGGCCCTGATACCAAAAACCACCGCAAACGATGTCTTTTGCACCGTCGCCATTGATATCAAAGGCTGTGGCAGCGCTGAACTGAGAATCTCTGGCAAGCCAATGGGTTTCGAATTGTAGGCGAGCGGTTTGCCCGTATGCAGTCGAGGGTTCATTCAACGCAGTGGCTTGGGCGCTAGCCAATTTAGGCACTAATGCCAACAACAGGCACCACGGCGCGACTTTACACATTTGAGGGGTTCGCATGGCGGGTCCTTGCAGGCGTGGCTGTGTTGATTCGAATCGACAATCACACCGTCAGATTCTACCCGGCGAGCGGAGCCTATT
>DNPC01000774.1:0-2068 GCA_003501565.1 Planctomycetaceae bacterium
CTTCTAACGCGCCCGACCAAGTTCGAACCGACGCCTTGCCGGTAGGTGTCGGTGCGACTGCACCCGCCGACGCCGAACTGTTAGCCAAGAACGAAGAACTGCTTGGAAAACTGGAGTTCTTGCAAGTTCAACTGCGCACTGCACAGAAGCTGGCGACGATTGGCGAGCTAGCCAGTACTACCACGCACGAGTTCAACAACTTGTTAATGACCGTTGTGAACTACGCGAGGTTGGGCATGCGGCATAAAGACGAGGCAACTCGCGATAAGGCATTTGCGCGAATCAACGATGCGGCCTCGCGAGCAACCAAAGTCGCCGGTAGCGTGCTTTCGCTTGCTAGAAACAAAGCGGCGAAACACGAACCTATCGAACTGGCAAACGTGGTTGCCAATGCCCAACTGTTGCTCGAGCGAGAATTCCGAAAGTATCGCGTACAACTGGATGTGAACGTTGAAGCGGTTCCCAAAGTTGTTGGTGATTCCAATGAGCTGCAGCGGGTGCTAATCAATTTTTTGGTTAACGCGCGACAAGCGACTCCGGAAGGAGGATATGTAAAGATTGGACTTGCTGCCGATTCGGCCACCAGTGAGGTGGTATTGACGATACGGGACAGCGGAACGGGTATCGAGCCAAGTGTATTGCCGCGTATTTTCGATCCCTTCTTTTCGACAAAATCCGGTCCGGATGAATCAGGAAAGGGCGGAACGGGAGTTGGGTTATCCGCGTGCAAGGAAGCGATCGACGCACATGGCGGACGCATTCGTGTTGAATCAGCGATCGGAAAGGGCACAGCCTTCATTATTCGTCTCCCATCCGTCGACGCAGCGTAACGGAGTGAAAAAAAGAGCAGCAACGAAGTCTAGGAAAAGGAAAGCCGTCTCTTAATCGTACGGCTCAGGACTCAGAATCTGCTGGCTTGGTCCAGATCCCATAGTGCGGCCGCACATCGTACAATTTGAGCAGTAGTTGTTTGTTTGCGGACTTCCAGCCGGCGTTGCGGGCCGTGCAGCATTCTTATGCGACAGCGTTTGTTGGCTTTAGCGTTGGTAGTTGTCGCGTCGATTGGGATCGTTGCTTACTTTCTGCGAGATGCTTACCCGCGTTCGATTCTGGTGGATGGTCAACAGCGTGAATACTTCTTTCACCAGCCTCAAACAGTTCGCCAACCTGTCCCGTTGATACTCATGTTCCATGGTTTCAGTGGAACTGCTGCGGGATTGCGTGAACGATCAGGTTTGCACGAGCTGGTCGACGAATACAAGACCGCAGTCGCGTATCTAGATGGACAACCCAGTTGGCATCGGCCCTCTGAGGGACGCGTAAATCCGGATGTTCGATTTATTGAAGAAGTCATCGGAAAATACTCGGCTGCTGAAATAATTGATCGCAACCGGGTGTATCTGGCGGGCATGTCGATGGGAGGTGACTTTGTCATTCGCGCGGCCAGCCAAAGAAGCGATCTCATTGCTGCGGTGGTTGCGCAAGCGATGGTTACCGATCAAGCTGTTCCAGCAGAGCGTGCCTTTCCCATGTTGATCATTGTGGGCACTGAAGATGATCGAGTCTCTGAAGAAACCTTGGCCAGGGTGCCCGATGCATTTCGCAGCCAAGGGCATGAAGTTACGGTCATCTGCCCTGAGGGTGTTGGCCACCAGTGGCATCCGCCACTGAACCGAACATTAATCGAATTTTTGTTACAGCACAGCTTAGACTAGCCAGGCTGTTTGATTTCTTGTTGGGCCATCGAATTCGAAACGCACTCGTGGGTGAGTCGCTCGAGTTCACCAACAACGCTGGTTGCTGCGAAGTCGTTCGCAAAGACCACCAAGAGGTATGAGAGTCCTAACGTGGGCAGTGCTGCGACCAAGGCTAGGGTGATAATTGCGAGGCCGAAAGTCGTAGAGTTGATCTCAAGACCGAATCGTATGACGATGTGATTTCCCTTATCGACAAACAGAATCGGTCCGCTTCCAGCAACAAGCGAGTAGACGCCTTGTAGGTGCGTGTAGCTATATTGCTGGTCTTCGATTTGCCGATTTTCGATTTGCCGATTTTCGATTTGCCGATT
>DNPC01000774.1:2128-3102 GCA_003501565.1 Planctomycetaceae bacterium
TGCCGATTTTCGATTTGCCGATTGGCGTTTTGCTGGGCTAAATCGGGTCCGTCCCCAACGTCCCAGCCTTCTAGCGATTTCGTGACCGCACAACCTCTGCATCGAAATGCGTTGCTGACCAACTGGGTAGCTTCGGCAATCGTCGAGTCTTGTATCTTGATGTCCCTTACCAACATAAGAAACTCTACATGTTGCCGTTACACGGTAGCCTGTGACTTGGATACGTAATCTCTATGGGTGGAGAGCAGTTTGCGAACGCTGCGATCGCGAGGTTGTTGGAGTTTGGTAAATGAGATTTGGACCTGCTCTTTGCCGTCTTCAGCGGACGTGATCTGGACCGGCATTGGTAGCGAATCCTTTAGATCGCCTGGGTCATAGCCGGCTGGCCCATTAAGTACCGCGATCAAGCCCTCGGGACGTTTCGTGTGAAGTATGAGCCACGGCTCCTTTTGGCCTGGTAGGATGTATCGAGCGATTGTCTGTTCGTCCCATCGCCAACGTCCGCCGCCTGCACTCTGGTGGATTGCTTGGATAAAGACACTGAGTGTTTCTGCAGGCCATACGATATCAGCCCCGGCCGGGAAGCCTTTCCGGAGTGAGTGCCAGCGTTGTTTTAGAACCTTCCAAGGCATGCTCTTTTTGGGGTCGGAGCTGGCGGATGCGCCCGCGGCAGCCACCTGTTCACCCGGCGCAGGTCCGCGAGATTTGCCGAGGAACGCAAAACTTGCGTCTTCTAGCCATTTCCAGAATTTCTGGGTATCGATCTCTTGGAACGTATGGGGGCGAATCTCCATTTCGAGCCACGCGCCAGCCGATTTTACCTTCACGCGTGAATCGCTTGCGTATTGTGGCAGGTTCTCGAGTTCCTCCAGTTCATCTAGCTGCAATACTTTTGTCAGCTCGCCCTTGGTGAAAGAGCGGCGCGGAACTCGGAATTTCAGATGTAGCAACCACGTGTCAGAGGTAACGGCTTG
>DNPC01000524.1:0-1379 GCA_003501565.1 Planctomycetaceae bacterium
AGCTTGGAGGACGCTGGAGCGCGATTTCGGAGTCAACATTCTGCCTCAGCCCAGTGTCGCGCGTCCCGATGGTATTGAGACGACTGACCAAGAAGATCTCGGCGATTCAAGTTCGCGCCGTCTTCCGGCAGTTATCCATCGCGGCGAACGACTAACGACCAAGATTCGCGCCACCATTCGCAGCGATTCTGCCTCCGGCTTCGAAGGCGAATTGGCCATTAGCCGACCATTCAAGCAACCCAAGCTATCGCTTTTAAGCAGCACCTTCATTGCACAGCTTTGCATCGGCACAGGCATTCTACTCGTAGGCACAACGCGATACTGGCGGCAACTTCGAACCGTCATGCGTGAGACCGAACAATGGTCCACATCGCTCCAGCCGGCCACCCACCAAACGGCGCTCTCGATCAAACAACTCCCTATTGATTCCGAGGTCGCCCCCATACTCAACCCAGTGTCCAAAGAAGTAAGCGAAAACGCAGCCAATCTACATGCTGCCAACTACCGCTTCGGCTTGGTTCTCGACAACTTAGAAGACGGCGTGGTCGCCGTGAACGAACAGCAACAGGTGCTGCTTCTTGGTGGACGCATTCAACAACACATCCAAGTTGCCAGCGAGAATTATCTCTTCCGGCCCCTGCTGGAGGTTATCCGCGTTCCGCAAGTCACGGAACTGGTCGCCCAAACGCTCGCGACTGGCTCCAAGCACGAAGACGTATTCGAATCGGCGGTGCAGAACCAGACCATCCGCCTGAGCGCTCATCCGATGGTCCTATCCAACAACAGTGTTGGTGCGATTCTGACTACACGTGATGAAACGCTCCTAAAACGCATCGAGACAGTCCGTCGAGACTTTGTAGCCAACGCGTCGCATGAATTGAAAACCCCGCTGGCCGCCATTCGCGCGTATGCTGAAACTCTCCAGCTAGGTGCACTTGATGATAGGGACGCAGCGGAGAATTTCGTCAGCGGAATAGTCAGCCAGGCCGATCGGATTGGAGGTTTGATCCAAGGCATGCTGCAACTTTCACGACTTGAATCCGGCGCCGGGCTAAAGTTTGCACCTTTTGAAGCAAGCGACGCGATCCAACCCTGCTTGGCAGCCAGCCGGGCAATGGCCCACAGTAAAGACGTCCATCTGACATTTGCTGCGCCCGACCCGATCACGCTTCATAGCGACGTGAGTGGCTTCCAAACCATCGCCAGTAACCTCCTCGCCAATGCAGTCCGCTACACTCCGGCTGGCGGATCGGTGCATGCAAGCCTGGAGGCAATTGGCGAAAACTGCGTCTTGGTGGTTGAAGATACAGGTGTTGGCATTCAACCTGACGATCTGGAACGGATTTTCGAGCGGTTCTATCGAGCCGAAAAAGACCGGT
>DNPC01000524.1:1452-7212 GCA_003501565.1 Planctomycetaceae bacterium
GCCGAAAAAGACCGGTCAAGCGAGACCGGCGGGACTGGCCTAGGCCTATCGATTGTCAAACACTTGACCAACGGTATGGGCGGAAGCGTAACGGCGCGTAGCGAACCCGGCCGCGGAAGCCGATTTGTGGTTTGCCTGCCGCTCAAACAACAGAATTAGCCCGCTGCTGTTCATTGCATCTCGTTGATTGCATCTCAGCACACTGATCAGCTTATCCGCCGATGTACGTAACTTGGCTGGTTTCTTAACAGAATTTTGTTCAAACCCGCGTTCAAAGCCGTATCGCGGGAATCACAATAGCGACTCGTAATCCTCTCGCGCCCTGCAGAAATTTTTTCAGCGCTGTGTCACAATACTCCGTAAAAGAGCCTACTCCTCATTTTGGAGTAGATCAGATCAATCCGGTTCCATTTTCGAACCGGGGCTTCTTGACGGAAAGCAGAGGAATGTCACGGCACTTCATGAATGATTTTGAGCAGGCCTACCATGCGCTGCTTGCCCTTTCGGGTGAGGTCGAAGCGATGATCAACCTGTCCGTCAAGTCTCTGATGGAGCGGGATCTGACCGCTGCAAAGAGGGTGATCGATGCCGATACCGAAATCGATCAAACCGAAGTCCGCATCGAAGGCGACTGTTTGAAAATGCTGGCTTTGCACCAGCCAGTCGCAGCAGATTTGCGTCGACTTACAACGATGATGAAAATCAACAATGACTTGGAACGCATCGCGGATCTGTCTTGTAACATTGCAGAACGCGCGAGCGGAGTGTTGGCAAGCGGCGAGTTTCCGATCCCTGAACTAATCCGCACAATGGCAATTCAAGTTGTCAGCATGGTCCAGGATGCACTGAACTCCTTCGTGAACCTGGATCCTGAGCAAGCCAATGAGGTAATCCTTCGCGACAACGAAGTTGACGAGTCGAACGTAAAAGTCATTGACGACTTGTCAGCATTGCTGAGCCAAGATCCACAATGGGTGGCCCCTGCCCTGCACTGTTTCAGTGCATCTCGACATTTGGAACAAATAGCTGACCATGCGACTAGCATTGCAGAGGATGTAATCTACATGGTTAGCGGCGACATCGTTAGGCATCAACACAATGCTCCAGACTCTTCAAACGAATCCGGAAACTAGCCATACGTTGCATCGGGCTGGCAGCAGGAACCAACCCATGACGAAAACCAAAGTGCTCATAATCGAAGATGACCACTCGCTGTCCGATATTCTATTTTACAACCTGCAGAAGGAAGGCTTCAACGTCTTCCGTGCCTTTGATGGTCGCGATGGCATTGAGCAAGCTGTACTTAAGCAGCCCGATATCATCATCCTTGACCTAATGCTGCCTCGCATAAGCGGCATGGATGTCTGCCGCCACCTCCGCAAGCAAAAGGAAACTGCCAAAGCCGGTATCCTTATGCTTACAGCCAGAGGAGAGGATGTCGATCAAATCGAAGGCTTCTCAGCCGGCGCGGACGATTATGTCGTTAAGCCTTATAGTGTGCGGGTGTTGCTAGAACGCGTGCGTGCCTTGCAGCGCCGGAGAAAACCCGCCGACGAGAAAAGCGAACGGGTCCAGTTCATCGATTGCCAAGGCATCCGAGTCGACCTTCGCCGTCACGAAGTTTCCATCGGAGGAGAGGCATTAGAAATGACACGCAGTGAGTTCAATCTGCTGCGTACGCTGATTGCTGAGCCCGGCCGAGCTTTTGACCGCGCAGAATTGATCGAATCTGCCTTAGGTGAGGACACGCTAGTTCTTGAACGAACAATCGATGTTCATATCCGTGCGATCCGCCGGAAGCTGGGCGACCTTGCAGGTCTGATCGAAACTGTTCGGGGCGTCGGCTATCGCTTCAAAGAACCCAGCACAGCCGGCGATACATCATCAGAAGCGGTAAACCACGACGCACAACCACTCCGCGAGGACCCAACCGCGGATGGGAGCGCACAATAGGAACTTGAACGTTTGGCGATTTTCGCTGCATTCTCAGGAACACTCAACTAAGTGCTTTCCGCTAGCACCGAATCCCATAGCGGCCCGATCTGCGACCAATCATAAGCGAGAGCCGTTTCCCGAGCGGCAACGGCCATCGCTTCTCTGCGCGTTTCGCTCTTGGCGAGCTCAACCATTGCTTCGGCCAGCTGAGAGGCCGTGGGCGATTCTCCAATCACGCTAACGCCACAATCGACTCCCAGCTCCCTCACCGCGTCGGTACAGTCCGTAGTAATGCACGGCACTCCTTGGCTCATCGCCTCCAGCATTGCTACGGGAAATCCTTCGTACTGGCTCGTTAAAACGAACAGCCCCGCGGTTTGATACTCCTGCCACGGATCGTCCACCCAGCCTGCGAACTCGACTCGTTGCAGCGACTTGGCACGGTGCTTCAGATTATCACGCTCAGGTCCATCACCGACGATCCGCAATGTCCAATCCGGCAAATCTTGGCTGCAGCGAGCCCAGGCATCCAACAACAACAGTTGGTTCTTCTCTTTGCTCAATCGACCGACCGTCAACAAAGTCTTGGTCCTAGCGGAATGGATCTGACCTGCCGAAGGAGGTGAAATCGCAGGCGGGATGACGCGCAACCGATCTGCAGCAACCCAACGCTGCATATAACCAGCAATACCGCTCGTCAGCGCTACACACCCAGTCACTCTTGGGTAACTACGCGAACGCCAGTGTTCCCACATTGGGCTCAGCCGCTGATACTTGGGATGACTATGCTCAGCGATCCACATTGGAACATTTATGCCGCGCATCGCCTCGGCTCCAACGATATTCATCTGGTCGGCAAAGCTCAAAACCCACTCTGGTTCAGCTCTAGTGATGGCTTTACGCAGGGCTCGCACGCGTTTGAGGTTGGCCCAAATCCCATGGAATAGACTGCGACTCTCCTGCAACATTTCCAGGCCTACACGCCGTACGCCCGAGTACACAGGATAGATATCACTCTCGGGGAGAGACCATGTGATAAGCGTAACGTGGTGTCCCTGATCGTGCCAACGATTGGCTAACTGAGCCATCAGGCGTTCGGCACCACCACCGCTCAGCGAGTGAATCAAGAGAGTAATGCGACGTGATGGCAACGGAAATCTTCCGAACGGGAAGTCAAATCAAGACACGAGCGTGGTGCGTGGTACGCGTGACCGGCAATTTTGCATCGCCAACGAGTCGATTACAATCCACCACTCCTTCCTTTTCTACTCTTGGCAGCGACCGATGCGCGTAGCATTTCTCTCCGCAGGCAATTTGGTTCCGAGTTCGCGGTTCCGACTACCGTTTTATCGTCACCTTCAAAGTCGTGGCCATGAATGTGTAATCTTGTCGAGCTTTCCTCAAAAATATGACGGCATCGATTGGATGGGCTGGCGTCTCAGTCAGCTACTGAAACGTTCCTTGCGTCGGTTGGATCTCTTGCGTCTGAGACTTGGGAAATTTGACGCGATTGTTATTGATCGCGGACTGTTTCATACCGACGATTGGTCTTTGGAACGCCGACTGCGAAAATTCGCGCGGCGGATCATTCTTGAAGTTGACGATGCGGTCTTTATCCCGTTCCCCGAGAAGACAGCAGGTCTAGCCAGTTTGGCTGACCATGTAATCGCCGGAAATGACAAACTGGCTGGGTGGTTACAGCCACACGCCCAGGCACTGTCCATCATTCCCACTTGCGTTGACCTGGAAGATTACCCTCCGCACCCCTACCTCAACACGCAGAAAGACTCGGAAGAGGCACTGACCATCGGCTGGATTGGTTCGGCAGGCAATGTCAGGATGCTCGACGTTTGTGCATCGGCCCTAAGGCACCTTGCAAAAAAGTACCCATTCACGCTTCGCGTCGTTTCCGGTCCGGGCCATGGACTAGCTGAGATCGATCTTGCTGGGGTGAATACACAGTGGATCGACTATCGGACTTGCAACGAGATCGAAGAATTGCACCGCTTCGATGTTGGACTGATGCCGTTACCCGAGGGAGATCCGTACCTGGAGTACAAGTGCAACGCCAAGATGGTGCAGTACATGACGACAGGAATTCCTGCGGTCGGTTCCGCGCTAGGATTCAACTTTCAGCTCGTTGAACCTGGGACAAATGGTTATCTCGCCGCCGACGATGCGAGCTGGCATGACCATCTCGAAGACTTGCTGCGGTCCGCCGAACTACGCCAGCAAATCGGCCAGGCCGCGCGGAAAAGCATGCTGAACGCTTACACGGTTCAAAGTCGTATTGAGCAATTCGAATCCATTCTGCAAGGCGAAGCACCAAGAATGAATCCGAACGATGCCATCTGCTGAGCGAACAGAGCGATCACTGTTTTCTAGGCGGAGCAGTCTTCTTTCTAGGCGGTTGTCTTCTACGCATGTCGATCTTTGCCGGCCCCAGCGCACACTATTGACGATTATCACAATTGCATCAATCGTTTGATGCCGGCCACGTATTCGCGAATGATCGGTTAAGTGCGGCCTCACATTCGGCACGGCCTGTCTGCCCAAAACGGGATCGCGACAATTCGAGTCAACTTGGGCCTTCCGACATAACCAGTCTTGTTGCTCGCAATTAGTCTGATTAACCCACTGCGGGCGTTTCCGCCCAACACACGCTACTCATGTATGGTGGCATCTACTGAATGCTCTCGTTCCGCCTTTTCTTGCTGGTGCTGGTCACTCTGATCTGTCGTGAGTGCACCGAGCCCGTGCCGTCCCGAACGCTGACAGAATCGCTGGTGGCGACACTCGGATTGACGCTAGGTTTCGCGCTTGCATTCAAGACACTTACGTTGATCTGTTTGCTGCGTCGCAACACCGGGGTGTCTCGATTTGAGCTGTCACAGGGCCCCGCACATCTCCGCGATGCCCACCTGGATCACATAAAACTGCGTGATGCGGTGCTCTACGTTTGGATCGCGGCTCTTCCTGCGGTTTACTTTGCAGCAGGCCTGGGACAGTGGATTAGTACGATCGACTCGGGGACGCTCGGGCTACTGAGTTGGTTTGCTCCGACGATTGCACTGCTTTTGCTCCTTGAATTGACGAGTTCCCAGTTCGAAGAAGTGCTGGCCGAGGCTTCGCGCCAGTTACGAACCCAAGAGACTTGGCCTTCTAGGTTCAAAGAAAACTTGATTAGTGGCGATTTGCCCGCACTTGCCATTTGCCTTCTTCCGGTCGTTTCGGCCTGTTTGCTTTCTGACACGCTTTCACTGTTTGACGTCGATGCTTCCTCAACGCTTGGTGCCATTGCGGTGGCAGCCAGCTCGCTAGCTCTGTTCGTCATCTTTCTTCCAATCCTGCTCGCCAAACAAGTGGGAGCGACGCCGATTCAAAATCCTAGCGATGCGAAGCGGTTGGAAGACTTGATCGCTAGAGTTGGCTTGCGGCGGACGCGATTACTGGAAACGCGACGAGATGGGCATGGTGCCGCAGCGGTTGGCTTCATGCCGGGCGTCCGTCAACTTTGGTTGAGTCGCCTAGCGCTAGAGCGTCTCTCGGAAGCAGAGGTTGACATGGTCCTCCTGCACGAAGCTGCTCACTTGCGACGTGGCCACTGCTACATCCGCCTTACACCCATCTTGGCGGCTGCCGCGATAATGCTCGTAGGCGTGTGGATAGCATCTCAATTTGGACCAGACACGATGTTAACAGGCCACAACACCGGCAATACAGTCAGAGTTTTCACGATCATCGCCACTTTCGGCTTGCTGTTGGCTGGGCTGTCCTGGGTTTCGCATCGCTGCGAGTACGACGCTGATCGGCGGGCCGTAATGT
>DNPC01000025.1:0-557 GCA_003501565.1 Planctomycetaceae bacterium
CCTAAGTGCCATTTTCCAATAGCGGCGGTTTGATAGCCCGATTGTTTCAAAACGGTTGGCAGCAAAGGCACATCCGCCAATTTGCCCCAAGAATTCGTCTTGGTCGTGCGAATTACACCCGGGACCCCGACTCGGTCCGGGTAGCAGCCAGTCAGGATGGATGCCCGCGTGGGGGAGCAGACGCAACAATTGGCGTAGAAGTTAGTCCACTTCAGGCCACCGGCTGCCAGGGAATCAATTGCCGGCGATTGGACTTCGTTGCTGCCGTAGCAGCCGAGATCCCCCCAGCCCAGGTCGTCTGCCACGATCACCACAATGTCGGGTCGTGACGATTCCAACGCAAATGCAGATTCATACGGAAGGAATGCGAGGGCGAGTGCCCAAAGCCAGCATCGGGGAGGTGTTAGGTACTGCATAGCAATCAAAATGACCTTGGTAAGCGCTGACGTGGACTGTCGCAAATTGACGCCAGCCTAAGCCGCACTTATCCTGAAATCAATAATGGGTACGTCCTGCAGGCTGCCAGGCGCGTCAGCTAAGAACCTATCCGAAAACCC
>DNPC01000025.1:644-20675 GCA_003501565.1 Planctomycetaceae bacterium
GCGTTAGCCGCGGTTCCCACCCCGACAACCGGGGCTAACGCCCGGCGGCTGATGTTCGATCCTCCCGGGAGTTACTCGCTAGAGCTCGCAGGGGCCGACGCTTTTAGCGGGACGGTGGGTTCACGAACGAAGACTTCCAATTTAACAACCACTCCTTGTGAGCCAATTCATGGATAAGCGAGCTGAAGACGGCAGTACTCAGCGCCATGATGGTTCGTTGATCAGGGAGACTTCCGAAAGCACTCCGAATCCGCCGACAGCAGGCGACGAACGCACCGTCACTTTTCGTGCCACCAGCGATGAGCTGCCCGGGCTTACTTCGGGGGCGAGCCCAATGCTGAATGCCGATGATAGTGCCAACACGGTCATCAGCAATCGTCCCGTTGCAGCTCCCGAAGAGTTCTATCGTTCGATGCCACTGGCCGAACTGGCGGCGATGCTCGAGGGGCGGCAACTCGATCACTTCGCAGTTGAGCAGATGATCGGTGGCGGTGGCATGGGGGCTGTTTTCCGCGGACGCGACATTCGGCTGGATCGGGTTGTCGCTATCAAGGTCATTCCAGCCAGTAGGCGGGATCCTGAGACGCTCCGCAGATTCCGTCTAGAGGCGCAGTCAGCCGCGCGGTTAGACCATCCAAATATCGCCAGGGTGTTTTATGTCGGTGAAGCAGAGCGGTGGAACTACATCGTCTTTGAATTCATCGACGGCGTTAATATGCGCGACCTGGTTGAGATGGAAGGCCCGTTGTCGATCGACGACGCAATCTTCTACACCCGTCAAGTTGCCGAGGCGCTCGAACACGCGCATAGTCGTGATGTCGTGCATCGTGATGTCAAGCCGTCGAATATTCTGGTGACTTCAGTCGGCCAGGCCAAAGTGGTCGACATGGGGTTGGCTCGCGATACTTCCATGGAGCGATCGACGGGGGATGAAACGGCCAGTGGTATCACGCTAGGAACATTCGACTATATCTCACCCGAACAAGCGCGTGATCCCCGAGATGCTGACGTGCGCAGCGATCTTTATTCGCTAGGTTGCTCGTTGTTCTATATGCTCACAGGCAGCCCACCGTTTCCTGAGGGGACGGCGCTGCAAAAATTGCTCAATCATGGCAGTGTGCCACCACCGGACATTCGTTTGTGGCGTGATGACGTAAGTGATCAACTGCACGATATCTTGATGAAATTGATGGCTAAACGGCCTGTCGATCGGTACCAACGTCCGGTCGAGTTGATTAACGACCTGCAGCTATTGGCGGAATACGAAGAACTGCCGCGAAGCCAAAGCCCTGGTACCTACATGGTTACCGCGGCTGCATCGCAACGTTCGATTCTAGAAACTAACCTCCCGTGGATGGTCGCACTCTCGTTCCTGCTGGGCAGCACGGTGTGGCTGGAAAGCATGCAGGGACTGTCGAGCCAGATCCGTTTGCCGAATATTGAACCGGTCGTGAATCGTTCGATCGGCTCAGCCGAGAATGGGAATCGTTCAGCTGCTGGCCAACCAGACAATCGCGGATTGGGCAGCTCCGATGGATCCAACGACTCGGCGCCTAGCAATTCTGCTCTCGGAAATTTGCCGCTCAACAACACGGCGTCAAATGATCGGCAGGTGGTTGATTCAGCGGAGGCACAGCGGATTGTCGTAAGCAGATCGCCCCCAACTGATGTGGCAGCAAATCGCTGGCAGCCGTCTCTCGCATCTGCGCTTGAGCAAGCGACTGAATCCGAGGTGGCCTATGTTGAGATTCGCGGGGAGGTCACCTTGGACCGACCCGTAGTTCTCTCAGGCTGCAATTTACAGCTTGCTGGTCAGCCGGGGGCTCGAGTGATCGTTGATGCGGCGGCCTTGGCGGGCAGTGAACATGCCGCAATTCGACTGCGTGAGGCCGGATTGATCATGAACGCACTGGCGGTTGAGCTGATCGCTGAAATGCCAGCTAGTATGACAAGTCAGGTCGATGCTCGCGGAATCGTTCTGCTGGAGACGCCTGGTTGCAGTCTTCGGGTTTCTAATTGTGAGTTTACGATCGATGACCTAACTGCCGCTGACGAGACGTCCGTTATCGTTTCGCGACAACAAAGAACGCCGATCAGCATTGGAGCAGCGGTTTCAGGTGCAGCCGCAAGTGCGGTGCCGGGCTTGCGGCAACCGATTGATGTTGGATTGGGCGCCGTCGGTCAGGGGATTTGGAACGCCCTTTCGCCAACGGATATTAGCCAAGAAATTCGCTTGGTCGACAGCCAGATCCGGGGAGACGGTCGACTAATTCGCTACTTGGACGCGGACCCAGCGTCGCAGTTGGATGTGACCTTGGAGGGCTGTCTGGTTGCGATGAGCGAGGGGGCAGTTCAGATCGAGAGTCGCAATGGGAATGCCCGCCCGAAGTCGATACAGCTCAACGCGACTCGCTGCACTTTCATTAGTCGCGAGCCGTTCTGCACTATTTTCTATGCCGGAGATGGCCTACCACAGCTTCAGTTGCGTCGTTCCAGCAAGGAATGTGTGTTCTTGAACGAGACTGGTGGGCACTTCGCATTGAAAGGTGCCCCACGAACGAGTCTGTTTGGGACGTTTGTATTGCTGCAGCTGGAGGGAGGAGACAATATTTACAGCGAATCGACCGCAGATGAACTTTGTGCGGCATTCAACGGCAATACGATTTCGGCCACTTTCGGATTTGCGGAGGCAAGTGTCGATGGTTGGTTTGCCGAAAAGAGCAACGAATACCAAGTTACTTGGCAGCAGCCCCTTATCTTGCCCATTGATTATTCGCGTTTGACCCGCAGCGACGTTACGCCGCAACGCCGTTATTGAGCAGCCATAAATCGCCCCGATTTCAGTTTTTGTGGGCATTGAGCCGCTTTTTTCTGCCGTGAGGCGTATCCAGGCGGGGCTCTCGAGACGTCGAGATGGCCAAATTTTGGGGTTACAAGGAGCATGAGTCTGAGAGCGCGGGGGTCTGGTTAGAAATCAACCCTTGATTTTGGGCCGCGGCCCGCGCAAACTTGCTTGTCCTACCTGAGCGGGCGCTGCGTTAAGTGGTGGTGTCCTTCTATCCCCTCAAAGGGGTTGTTTTGAAGGGTTCCGAGAGCAACCCTATAGGTCTAACTGGAGAGCTTATAAGTGAAGAGTTCATTGAAGAAAGTTGCTTGTGGTGCGGTCGCGATGATCATTGTTGCGAACACAGTGGCCCCTGCCATGGCGGTTTCCAAGTTGAAGAAGGCCTTTGCCACCAAATACGCCCCTGACGATGCGGACGAAGATTTCAAGGGGCTGGTCAAGAAGGCGGGCTGCTATGCATGCCACGTAAAGGGCGAAAAGAAGAAGGTTCGAAACGACTACGGTAAGGCGCTCGAAAAGGCCTTTGAGAAGAACGAATTTCCATTGAAGGACTGGGAAAAAGACCAAGAGAAGTACGCAGATAAGCTCGAAGAGATCTTCAAGAAAGTCGAAGGCGAGAAGAGCGGCTTCGAAAAACACAAGACCTTCGGTGATCGCATCAAAGCGAACCTGCTTCCGGGTGGTGACGTAGAAGGCAAGAAAGAAACGGACGAGAAGGAAGACAAGTAATTCGCAAACTGTGAGCAGTTTGGTTACGATCCAACGTCAATCAGACCCACGATCAGGCGTCCAGAGTCTAGACTGGACGCCTGTTTTTCGTTCACGACCTGTTCTTCAGCGCCACAGACGCATCGGACTCAACTCATCAGGGCCTCAAAAATGAAATCAACTTGGTTGTCGGTCAGTCTCGGATGCTTATTGGTCTGCAGCATTGCCGCAGTCTCGACCGCGGAAGAAAAGTGGCAGTCGATGTTCAACGGTAAGGACCTAAGCGGCTGGAAGATCAACGAAAACGAAGACAGCTGGCGAGTCGAAGATGGTGTGATTGTGTCCGGCGGGCCCCGATCACATCTCTTTTTCGAAACCAAAAAGCCGTTTAAGAACTTTCACTTCAAGGCAAAAGTGAAGACGACCAAGGGTAGTAACGCTGGGATATACTTCCACACCCGCTTCCAAAAAGAGGGCTGGCCCAAGTACGGATACGAATGCCAAGTAAACGTCTCACACAAGGACAAGAAAAAATCTGGTGGCTTGTATTCAGTCAAAGATGTCTTTGATCCACCTGCAAAAGATGACGAATGGTACGTGCAGGAGATTATTGTCAAAGGCAAGAACATCAAGTTGATCCTGAACGGAAAGA
Organism: Planctomycetaceae bacterium; assembly: GCA_003501565.1. Classification (GTDB taxonomy): domain Bacteria; phylum Planctomycetota; class Planctomycetia; order Pirellulales; family Pirellulaceae; genus Aureliella. Next base: position 4,850 of record DNPC01000025.1, read on the forward strand.
CCTTGGTTGACTACACAGAGCCCGAAAATCAAAAGGCCCGTGACAAGAATTTCGAACGACGGTTGGATTCAGGTACGATCGCACTCCAAGCGCATGATCCGGACAGCGTGGTTTATTTCAAAGATCTGAAGATTCGACGTTTGCCCTGAGGTCTCACTCCTGACGCGGCGGAGTTCCTCAGGCAGTTTTCTTCTCGGGTGCAACTGTCTGCTTGTACTGCGGTGTTAAGGTCGCATTTCAGACGCAAACTCGCGATGGCTTTCCTTATTCTCTGAAGGCCCAGAATGGCACTTCTCGACTCACACGTATTCCGCGGTCTCGCGAGTTTTGTTTTTTCGCTGGCCGTGGTGCTGTGCCCAGGTAGATCTTCTGGCGATGTCGCGGCGTCAGAATTGACAGTAGAGCTTGGCGTTTCGGGGGTGTGGAAGCTCGGGCACGCGGTTCCGGCCCGGATCACGCTGCCACCGGAACTCGCAGGTCAGGCGCAGTACGTCGTTTTCGAGTCGATTGATGGCGACGGAGTGAATGTTCGCTATCAGCAGAAGATTTCGGGCGTTTCGAGTGAAAATTCAGATTTCTGGATGACCGTCCGGATCGGTCGCAACAAAACCCCTCTGTCGGTTCGAGTTTACGATGATGAACCGTCCGAAGGCGAACCCGTGGCTAGTGGCCAATTGCTCGGAGATGAGGTTGTCGGCCTACCGTCTGACCAACGATTGGTCCTCGTTCTTGGCGAGACGATGGGACTAGAAGAAGTCGTTCGCTCCAGCGTGGAAGGCGGTGCTTCATTTACGATAGCCCAAGTGTCTCAGGCGAAAGGGTTACCCATCGATTGGCGAACGCTGGCAGGTTATGACCTTGCAGTGTTGTCGAGTGCAGGTGACGAACTAATCAATTCACTCACTGAGCCGCAAATCGCCTGTTTAGACACCTGGGTGCGTCGGGGAGGGCGAAGCATAGTCTGTTTGGGAACTGGTGAACCGCTTCCAGAGATTTTGTTGAAGTGGATTCCTGGCGAGGTTGAAGGGCTGATCAACGTACGCAATCCTGGCGCTATCGAGGCTTTGGTGCCGACGGAATTTCCACTTCGCAATCTGGCGGTCAATCGCATTGGATTTCCGGCGGGTGAGGTACCACCGGCAGAAATATTGTTAGCACTTAGAAGTGGAAACCAATCGCTTCCGTGGTGGATCAGCACTGCGTATGGGCATGGAAAAATCGACGTGATCGCCAGCGATTTGGCCAATGATACGCTTGCCCAGTGGCCTGATCGGAATTTGCTGTGGAAGAAACTGGTCGGAGACAGTCTAGGTGCCAACCGAGGCGATGAATCCCCACTTGCCAAGAATGTTTCCGATACATCCTACCTCGGTTATGACGACTTGGCGGGACAACTGCGTGCAACTCTGGACGTGTTTGGCGGTGTCCGCGTGGTATCGTTCGGGCAATTGGCGGCTGTGCTGTTAGGTATTTTGGTAATAGTCGGACCGGTGGATTACTTTGTTTCTGTCCGTTGGCTGGGACGGCCACAATTCAGCTGGTTCTTTGCCGGTGCAGTACTTGTCGCCGCGTGCATCGCCCTTACCTGGTTCTATTTATCCATTCGCCCCAACGAGATTCGAGTCAATACAGCCCAAATAATCGACATTGATACGCGCTCTGGTGATGTGAATGGATCGCTGTGGGCACACGTTTATTCCGGCACCGCCAGAACGGTGGATGTGCAAGTTGTCGACAATCAGGCCGAATCAGTTGGTGCCACACTTCAGCTGGACTGGCAACCGCTGCCGGGGCGTGGACTGGGTGGGCTGAAATCGATGCAGTCGCTTAGCAGCGGTATGCCTGCCTATAGCGTGATAGCTAGCTCGGGCGAATCGAATGCGGTTTCGGTTCAAGGTGTCGGAGTGCCAGCAGCGGGAACTAAGTGTTTTTCGAGTACTTGGCTTTCGCACACTGAAATTGTTGGGCAGTCTGAGTTGCAGGAGTTGGACGTTGCAGATCAACTGTCCGGTCAGCTGGTTAATCCTCTCAGTGTTGATCTGCGCGAGCCCGCGTTGTTCTATCACAATTGGTATTACAGTCTCGACAGTCGAATCCCCGCGGGCGGTTCCTTTACCATTGCTCCAGACAGGATCCCGCAGGGTATCACGCGTAGGCTCAATCGTCGGCGGGTGATAGATGATGCGGATATGATCACGCCGTGGCAGCCTGCCGATCGTGGCAATTTAGACCGTTTACTGGAACTGATGATGTTCTACAGCGCTGCTAACGGTCCTACATACACCTCGTTGCACCACCGATTTCACCACCAATTGGATCATAGCCATTTGATGGATTCTGATTTGGCGGTGTTGATTGCGCGAGTCGATGATCCTTGGGCAAGTGTCCAGGTCGACGCTGGTGGCCAAGGTGGGGTCGAAGTGGTCCAGGAAACCGACCGTGCCTGGTGCAGAATACTGATTCCAGTAAAACCCCCAGAGCGCGAGCTTAGTCGTTTCCGTGCCGATGGAAGTAGTCGTTAAGTGAGTCCGAGATGATTCGAACCGTCAATTTGACGAAAAAATATGGCGATATGTTTGCCATCAAAGGCATCAACCTAGAGCTCGAAGAGGGAGACCTATTCGGGTTCATTGGGCCTAATGGTGCCGGGAAGACGACGACGATGCGTATCATCGCTACGTTGTTGACGCCCACCTACGGCGAAGCGTACGTGTGCGAAAATTCGATCTACACCGATCCCAAAGAAATTCGCCGGCTAGTGGGGTATATGCCGGATTTCTTTGGCGTTTACGACGATATGACAGTGATCGAATACTTGGAGTTCTTCGCAGCCGCGTATCGCATTGGCGGACCAGAACGTCGCCAGCGTTGTGACGAAATGCTCGACGTCGTGGACTTGGATTTCAAGCGGGACGCGTACGCCAATACACTCTCGCGTGGTCAGACGCAGCGACTGGGGCTAGCTAGAGTATTGCTGCATGATCCCCAGGTGCTTCTGCTGGACGAACCGCTGAGTGGACTTGATCCACGGGCAAGAATTGAAATGCGGAATTTGCTCCGCAAACTTGGCCAGATGGGCAAGACGATCATTGTAAGTAGCCACATTTTGCCGGAGCTCGCCGACATCTGTAACAAGGTGGGCATTATCAATCGAGGCGAGATGAGTTTCAATGATTCCATCGCAGAACTGATACGCACCGTCCGGCCAAAGCGAATCTTGGAGATCGAGGTTTCGCAGGTTGAGCGGCGTGAGGAAGCCCGAGAATTCTTGGCTCAGCATTCTGCCGTTGACGGTGTGGACCTGCAGGAAGCGATCTTCGACGTCACACTCGCCAGTGATGCCGACGACTATTCGCAGCTGGCTAGCGACCTAGTCGCGGCTGGGTTCTCATTGCGTCGGTTTGCCGAGAAGGACACGAACCTCGAATCCGCATTCATGGCTCTCACCAAAGGCTCCGGAGCGAAGATTTGATCGCTGCCGAATTCTTCTCGGCGGCCAGCGATCGCGAGGCAGGTTTTCTACTTCGCAAGTGCATTTAGGATGTCAATGCCTTTGCGTATAGTTTCGTCGGGGGCCGCGTAGGAAACTCGGAAGTGCGTATCTTGCTGGCTGAAAATACTGCCCGGAATGACGAGCAGTTCGTTTTCGATCGCTCGAGTCACAAAACCGGTTGCAGAGCCATGCGGCACCTTGGGGAATACGTAAAATGCACCACCAGGTTTTGTGATTTCATAGTTAGCCTGGATGCCTTCTATCAGTAGGTCACGTTTGGCCTGGTAATCGGCACGATAGCCTGCCATTTCGATGTCCATTGCCGCTAAACCGGCCCACTGCGCCGGTTGTGGTGCGCAAACGAACGAGTATTGCTGGATTTTGGCCATCGTTTCAATCACCGCTTTGGGACCATGAACCCAGCCGACTCGCCAGCCGGTCATTGCGTGGCTCTTAGAGAATCCATCGATGACTATTGTGTCTGGATTGACCTCGGCCGGTGTGACTCCAGGATGGTCGTAAACAAACTCACTGTAGATTTCATCCGAGAGCAGGGCGATGTTATGCCGCGCGGCCAATTCGGCTACTCCGCGAACCTCTTCAGCAGTTGGTGTCACACCGGTGGGGTTGGAGGGCGAGTTGAATAGAATGAGTTTCGTTTTTGGTGTGATCGCTTTCTCAAGTTTTTCAAGATCGATACGAAAATCGGGGTAGGTATCGATGTAGACAGGAACACCACCAACCAATTCAACCAGCGGCGGATACATGACGAAATACGGATCGAAGATAATCACTTCGTCGCCGGGGTTCACTAAGCTGAGGGTGGTCAGGACGAGTCCACCGCTGGTGCCTGAGCTGACGAAGACATCGCGGTCTTCGTGGTTGTACTGCTCGCGAATACGCTGGGTCAGCATTTCGTGTAACGGCCCAATGCCTTGGGTGGGTGAGTAACCGTTCTTGCCAGACTGTATGGCTTCGATCGCCGCATTTTTGACTTCTTGGGGAACATCAAAGTCGGGTTGCCCGATACTCAGATTGACAGGATTCTTCAGCTGAGCCGCTAAGTCAAAGACTTTGCGGATGCCGCTGGAGTCAAAAGACTGCGTGCGGTTTGCGATCCAGTTCTGTGCGTTGGACATGCTTGTTTGTGCTGCAAAAATGCGAGGGATCGGGAGGCTTCCTACGATTCGAAGCTCAACAGATTCTTAAGTTTATCTGCGTTGCCGTGCGCGGGCCAGCCGCCAGGTAGTAGTGCAAGGCAGTTGATAGATGGTCTACTGCGCGGTGCTTCGCGTTCCGCGCGGCGAAGCCCCGATGGACTGGCCGTCAGGCAGCGGTCTTGCTGCGGCGAGAAAGCCTTCTTTAAACAGGCGAGCCTTAAGAGTGCGAAAGGTGTCGAAGGAGTCCGGGTAGACCCAGGCGGTCACTACCGTTTCGCTCGGTTGTCGGCTGGCTAATTCAAGCGAAAACCGGCCGGTTGGCGCAAGTGCTTGTTCGATCGTTTCTCGGGGTGCTGAATCGAGGACTTCGAGATCGAAGTGGTCAAGTTCGAATCCGCCGGGAACTGATTGCATCATATAATGCATAACAAAACCACCAACTGGGCCAAGTGTATCCTGCAGCTGGGATCGCGATGCCTGTCGGCGTGCCGCCAGCGGGATATGTTGTTTGAGCATATCGACAAGTTGTTCCCAGGGTATGACGGTGATCTTCTGATCCTTGATCTGAATGTGCATTTCGCGGTTGAACACCGTTTTTGCCATCGGTGTAGGTAGGTGTTCTAGAACAACAGTCGGCCGTGGCTGCTCGGTGTCGGAGCCCATTTGGTCGGCGATTGCATCCAGCTCCGCTTCCAGCTTTGCAATTTTTCTCTGTCGCTGAATGCTCTCACGTTTGGCATCGTCGACGGCGATGAGTTCTTCCTCGACCTGCTCCTTGGCTACAGCGAGCCTCACGAGTAAATTCGATCGTTCGGCTTCTCGATACTGGAGCTCCTGGTTGTACTTGATCAGGTCAATGACATTCTCTTTACGAGCCGCATCGAGGGCGCGAAGCTCACTTCCGTCGACTTCGGTTTCGCTTTGTTCGACTAGCGAACGTTGATAGGCTTCAGCATCGACGCGAGTTTTTGCTCCCACGACGACTACCAAAATGATAAGGATGCCAACTAGGTTAGCGGTGGTGTCCAGGAAGGAATCTTCACCAACGCTGGCGTCGAAATTCGCCCTGCGTGCCATTATCTCCTCCCGCGTGGTAGAGTCACAGCGCCGGTCGGTTCCAGGCTGACCAGCCGCACCGGAATCCCACTGCCTTCGAACATGTGCTGAAGTTCTTCGAAGCGAGCTCGGCCGCCATCACTGATTTGAACCAAGATCTCCGGTTGCCAGTAGCCGCCCTCCAAAGCGAGCCCCCAACGGTCAACGCGCTTTCGAATCGCTTGTGCGAGTGCTTCCGCTCGCTCAACAGGTGGACCGGTGTAGTCAATCACTGCTCTTGCATCTCCGGTGCGTGTGGCTGGCAGAATCCACGCACCTTGAGTGCACAGTAGCTTAATGCCGCGCACGACGGGCGTGCGTGTGGTCGAACGCTGCCAGGCCCAGTTGCGTCCCTTCGAAGACGCCACGCTACCGGCTGAGCTGCCGCTGGAACCGCTGGAAGAACCTGAGCCAGCGGATTGCTTGCCCGATGAACCAGGGTTGCCAGATCTGTTGTTCGAGCTGGCAGTGGCCGAGGAGGCGTTGGGTTGCGCGTTGGCAGGTTGCCCTAAGCCGCCCTGTTGCAAATTCGACATTAGGCTGGCTGCAGCAGATTGTGAGCCAAGGTTCAGGCTCGGCATCGCAATCTGTTGTCCGGACGCACTGCCTGGCGTGGCTGGTCCATTCATGCCACCAGCCGGTCCAGTGGGATTGGGACTAGCCGATCGGCCTGGACCACCGGTTGAACCGTTGTCGCCAAAGCTGCCAGTTGATTGACCGCCAGTTGATTGACCACCAGCTGATTGGCTAAAGTTGCTGCCTGGCCCGAGTGGATCACTTCCGAAGCTAGTCGTGTCGGGCAATCCAAGCGTATCGCGTGACTCACCCGAGGCGAATGGGCCGCCAGCGAGGTGTTGACCGTTGCTGACTGGACCGAGCGATTGACTGGAGTTCGGCCCCCCGATTTCATAGGGATTGCCGGACTGAAGTGTGCCTGGTGGTCCTGCAGAACCGCTTGGACTTCTGCCAGCGTTGCGTGCAAGATCACTTGATTTACCACGATTTGCATCGTAACCCAAGATTGCTTCAACCTGCGAATCATCGAGCTGAGGCAGTTCGGTTTGCGTTTGTGCAGTTTCGAAAGAGTAACCGCCGCCACTGCGACCTTGCCCACTGCGACCTTGCCTACTGGTGCCGCGCGACCCGCTAGCGCCACCAGGACCGGTCGAAACAGTGCGTCCGGAGGACAGCGTACTTCGAGCGGAAAGGAATCCGGACCCTCGGTAGTTCCTGGGCATTGCCATCGCGATCGAAGCTTGGCGTTGGCGTGCAAGATCAAGTGCTGATGCAATCTTCTTGTCCAGCCCCGGTTTGGAGGGTGGAAAAACCAATTCCAAGTCTTCGGCGATCAGTTCATAACCGAACTGGTCGTCCCAGCCCGACATTGCCTGACGCGCGAGTACGTACGCCCGGATCCCAGAAGGTCTCACGACTAGAAGCGGGTAGGCCGAACTAGTGAGCGATTGGATTTCCGGTTTGAGCTGGGACCGGATGGTGCGCAGTGCGGCGTCCAACGGGTTGCCTGGTCCAAACGGCGGTTTGAGATCATCTCCGGAGAGTTCGATGCCCTCTGGTTGGATGACGAGTTTGTCATCGACACATTCAAGATAGATCGGGCGGCGATGGGTACCATTGCGGCCATCATAGGGAATGATGGCAAAGATAGGTTTATCGCCCGAATCGTCCTGCTCCAGCTCCTTGTCAACCAGGTCTTGCTTAGCATCGACCAGTTGTTTTTCAAGCTCAGTCAGCTTGTCGAGCTCTTCTTCAACGCTGTCTTCGGTGTTTTGTTTAACCAGTAAGTCGTGAGTCTGCTTTAGTTCTTCCAGTTCATCAAGAGTTTCCTGGATGTGTTCCTCAACATGTTGAAGTGCCAGTCTTTGGCGTTCCAATTCGAGGGAGCTGGCCTCGATGGCTTCGCGAACAGCCGTTTCCTGCATTGAGACCACCTCGCGCGCAAGGCTCTGTTGCCGTTTCAGGTCTTTGGCTACTTTCGATGCAGAAGATTGTGCACCGACGACGACCAGCATCAGGATGAGTACGAGTGCGCCCATCGTGCATAGCAGGACAGCTAAGAACGGAAACATGCTGGGCGTCAATGAGTCGCGTTGTTTTCGCGACCGGCTCATGCCGCTTTCCTTTGTGCAGGGTTGTCGGACCGAGCCTCGTGCGGCTGCTGCGTGGGCTGAACGCCGCCGAGTGACGCCGAGTCGCCAGTTTTCGTCTTGGCGGAGTCAGTCGCGTCGGTCCGTTTGGGCCTTGGTTTGACCGGTTGGCGAAATACGCCAGCCCGTTCAAGGCTAGTGGCCAAGACTGCAACCGCTTCACCGACACAGAGCGTTGCTTTCTCGATGCGTCCCACATCCTCGAGCTGTCGCAGGTTGTCGGCGATCGACACTTCGAGTTTTTTCAAATCGGTAGTTTGCGAGACTAATTCACGGATTGCCAATGTTTGATCGTGGATTTCCTCACTCTGCTTGCAGATCTCTTTCTGGTGTGCCTGAGCCAATCGCGCTTGATCGCTCAGCGTTCTTTGCCACTGTTGTGCTCGAGAATCGGCTTGTCGGTTGACGTCGTCGTAGACCTTCTGCAGTTGTTCTGTATGAGACTTAAAGGCGAGCTTCAGCGCAGCTCCGATGTCTTTCTCGGTCTGTTCTGCAGTTGCATCAGACCACTTTTGCCATTGCCCCTGGGCTTCGACGATTGTGCGGCCCCACAATGCAGTTTGAGTTTCGATCAGCGTATTGACCGCCGCCACCAGGTCTGCCGCCATCTCTTTGACTGGTGCGAGCAGCGTTGCATGCGAGTCGGTCGGATCGACTCCCATAAAACCAATTAGCGTGTCTGACGAATTGCGATCGATGCGTCCGAGCAGTTTCAGCTCAAGACGATTGATCCCAAACTGCACAAACATCGAAATGACCGTTAGTACGAGGGCAATTGCAGTCGTATCGAAGGCCACGAACAAGCCGTCGGTCAGCTGATCCATTGCCGCTTGTTGTTCGGTTGCCAGCAGTTGTGTGTCGAGCCCGCCAAGTGTTTTGGAAATACCCAGTACCGTTCCCAGGAAGCCAAGCATGGGCATGGCCCAGTTGATAATCCGCAGCAACGCGTGACTCTCGTGTTGCGCATCGGCATCCTGACCGCTCAAGGACTCGAGGTCGCGTTCGACTGCTGCCCGCCGACCTCGTTGGATTTGTAGGTCTAGCACTCGAGCAACGCGTTGCCCCAACCAGCTGGCCTGTAGGCGCGAGGGCAGTTCTACGAAATTCGCTTGCATCCAACTGGCACGTTGGTTGGGCGGGACCTCCTCACCATCTGTAATCAATCGTCGAAGCGCCGTGCACATGCGCGATGCGAGGCTCGACTGATTTACAACAGCTTGCCATTTATAGAATAGGCTCGTCATCCCAACGAAGAAAAGCGTGACCGAGGCAATTGCGACCGGATGCCCAAGGCAATAACGATGTAATACATCGAAAGAAAGTGGGCCTAATCGAATCAACGAATAGAATCCGATCGACAAACCACCACCAATGACTAACACCGTCGCGAGTGGCAAGGTGAAACTGGGCTTAGAGGTGGTGATTGTTGGTTGGCTAGTCACGGCGTCGGCAATCCTCAGGTGGATGGAGACGCAAACAGAGCGGCTTTAGCGTTTAGCGGCTTGTTGGCGTTGATCTCTGTGGGCGGATCTGTTTTGGGGCGAAGACCCTCGTGGATTCTGCAAAAACTAGAGGCTTCGCGTCCAGCCAGATTTTTTGGGCCTTTGCATGCAATCGCGAAACGGAGTGTCGCAAAACGCAGGGAATTCATCGGGGTTGCCACCATGGCTGGCTGTCGGCTAATTAAAACTCTTCAACTGAATCCCATTCCGCAGAGCCGCCTTCCTCATAGAATCGCGACCCACAGGCAGATTCGGACGCGACAATCTTTTCGTAACCGATAGCACGGAGACGACAACCTTGGATACTCAGGCACCGGTCACCCCTCAGTCTGCGGCGGATGATTCGTCGTGCGCGGGATTTATATCTGGCAAGAAGGAGGGTCTGCGAAGGCGAGCGTGGCTGCCAATTGGTTCCACCAACATCTTGGTAATTGTGATCGCAGCTGCAGTCGGTGGATGGCTGGTCAATCCGCTGAGGAGTCAGGGACTACCACCTAGGCCGGATTCGTTGCGTGGTGGAGCATCTAGCGTCTCTTCTTCTACTTCGTCGGATCTTCAAGTCGTCTCAACAATCCTGCCTACGGGAGTTCAGCAAATCGTTGTGACCGATCCCAAGGCCCGGGTTATGGCGGTTTACCACGTCGACGCCGCCCAGGGAAAACTGCAGCTCAAGAGCGTTCGCAGCCTGCGGTGGGATCTCGGGATGGAGGAATTCAATGGCGAAAGCCCATTGCCCAGTGAATTGCGAGTCTTGCAGCAGTAGTTTCGCGATCTGGTACTTGGTGCCCGTACATCGCGTGTTCTCGACCGGCTGGTCTCTCCAATGTGTAGCGGAAATGGACGCCAATGAATCTGTCGGCTTTGCGAAGTCCGCCTCGTTCGACTAGATTTGAGGTGGTTATGTGCTGATGTCCTCTTGTTCGAGCTGCGCGTGGTTCCAGATTCTTCAGCGACGCGACTAAGTTTGATCTCGAGAATTCGAGTCAACGATGCCCAGGCGTGGCAAGAGCTGGTCGATCTCTATTGGCCCCTCGTGGCATTTTGGTGTCGCAAGCGAGGAATCGCAGACGCCGATGTCAGCGATATCGTCCAAGACGTCTTTTTCGCGGTTTGTCGGGCGCTTGATGGTTACCAGCCTGACCGAAAAAACGGTTGCTTCCGTTCTTGGTTGTGGACGATTGCACGTCACAAAATTACTGATGTCCTGAGGCGATCCCACAGAGTTCCCGATGCACGCGGTGGTAGCACAGCCATGTTGGCGACTAATCAAATTCCGCAAAGTGAAACGGATGAACTCGCGGGTTTTGAGCTACCGATGGAGCTTGATGTCAATGAAGCGTCTGAACGCAGTCAATATGGTTTGTTGGCCAAACGAGCTCTGAGAGTCGTACAAGATGAGTTCGAACCGAAGACTTGGGAAGCGTTTTGGCGTTCGACGGTTGATGGTATCCCGGTGGCAGTTGTCGCTGCAGAGTTGGGCTTGTCGACGGCATCTATTCGCAAGTATCGATCACGAGTGTTACGCCGGCTTCGTGAACAACTGGGTGAGCTGGAATAGTGGCTGACCTAATCTTAGTTCCAACCAAGCAAGAGAAAGAGCCCTTTCTGGCGAGCTTGGAAGAACTGCTTGACCGTGACGACGCGCGGGACCATCGCGAATTCCGAGTGGAGGTCTGTGGGTTCGGATTAGTAGCTGCTGCGGCTCGTACGGCAGAACTATTGTTCAGGCATACGCCCGACCGCGTCCTTTTGACTGGAATCGCTGGGGCTTATGAGCCTTTGTTGGTCGTCGGTGAAGCGTTCGATTTCGGTGCGGTTGCTTGCTACGGCGTCGGAGCGGGGGAGGGCGGTGCATTTCAGCCAGCAGGTCAAATCGGCTGGAAGCACTGGGCCGACTCACCGGAAATAGGTGATCAACTTGGGTTAGCGAGTGATCTGTCTAGCAGCGCGTCGGTTTCTAACAGGTTGTTGCTTTCAGTCGCAAGCATCTCATCATCCCCTGAAGAAGCAACAGCCAAGCGACGCGTGTTTCCCACAGCTTTGGCTGAAGATATGGAGTGCTTTGCCGTTGCAGTTGCATGCCGATTGGCAGGTGTACCGCTGGCGTGTATCCGAGGGATTTCGAATCTTGCTGGCCAGCGCGATAAGTCACAGTGGCGAATTGCCGAAGCGATTGCTAGCGCTGCACGGCAAGCGGCCGTTTGGCTGCAGCCTGGCATCAATTCACGGGACTGATTCAAGATGACGCAACCCCTGAGAATAGGCATCTCAACCTGCCCCAACGACACGTTCGCATTCCACGGACTCCTTACCGGAGTGGTTCCGACTGAAGGCTTAGAACTACAAATCGAGCTCATGGACATTTCTGAGCTCAACTCGGGGTTGATTGCTGGCCGATTCGACGTTGCCAAAGCGAGCTTCCATGCAGCTTTGTTGCTAGCCGATCAGTGGTGCGTTCTGCCAAGTGGATCGGCGTTGGGATTTGGCGTAGGTCCATTGCTACTGGCGGCGCGTCCGGATGAGTCGCCAACCGCCAGCTCGTTGATCCTCTGCCCTGGTGAACTGACGACCGCCACACTGCTGATGAAGTTGTTCTATCGGGAAGCAAGCCGAATCAAGCAGGTCGTGTTTTCTGACATCATGCCGGAACTGAAAAAACGCAACGCGGACTTCGGAGTATGCATCCACGAAGGTCGTTTCACATGGGAGCAGGAAGGCGTTCATCTAGTTGAGGATCTAGGCGCGCGATGGGAGCAGCAGACGGGAGCACCGCTTCCATTGGGTGGGATCCTGGGGGCCAAGCGCGTTGGTACGGAGACGCTCACGCGCGTGCAAGAGTTGATCGCTAAGTCGCTAGCGGTTTCTCTTGAGGATCCGTCGAGTGCGTTGCCCACGATGCGGGCTTACGCCCAGGAATTCGACGATGATGTTCTGATGCAGCACGTAGACCTATACGTCAATGAGTGGACTCAAGATCTCGGCGATGTCGGGCGGGATGCTCTTCAGAGGTTGTCTGAACTGGCGACGCAGGGAGGAATTACCGCTGGTGGACTGGCGGCTTTGGAGGTTTTGTAGTTCGAGAGGTAAGTTGTGCGCTCGATTGCGGTGTGCTGTTCAGATTTACTTACCTGCTTGAGCTTGGGTATTCGGCAAAATCCGAACACGCCGGGTTTTGCTAGCTTTGGCGTAGTCAGTCCGCCGATAGCACTTTGGTAAGCGTTTCGCGAGTCTCACCCGACCGTAGTGGCTATGGACAGTTACTCCCTTTCTGACATGGAAAGCGGCGCTATTCGACTTGACCTCAATTAAGTCGCTGTCCTATAAGAACAAGAACCACTATCCGCAGGGGAGATTGATCACCAATGCAAATTCAAGGTTTGCAATCCGCTCAGGCCGCCCAGCCTGCACAGCGAGCTTCACAAGCCCCGGCTGCCCAGCCGACGGCAGCGCCATCGGCGCCGCGTCCCACCGATTCACTGCAGCTCTCGGCCGAGGCCCAGCAGCTAAGCCAAGCGCAGGCAGCCAATGAGGTTGGGCAAGACGGAATCCGCGTTGAAAAAGTAGCCGCATTGCGGCAGGCTATCGCGGATGGAAGTTACGAAACGCCTGAGAAGCTCGATGCAGCCCTCGACCGCCTGCTAGACACCTTCGCTTAACGTAATCGCAATATGCGGCTGACGGGCGGTCTGGTACGCACGTTCGAGTGCACCCGCTCGAATCCACCTAGTATGCAGCGATCAGAAGGGCCAATACTCCTGTAGTATTTGGCCCTATTTTCGTTTTGTAGGGTGTCGCCAGCGGTGATTTTTGTTGCGGCCTGCATACAATCATTGACGTTGGTGAAATTTGTCCAAGCCTGTAGCCCAAGAGCCGATTTCGCGTGAATTCGTCCGACCAAGATCCGCTTGAACCTGTCCAAGTGTCGCAGACGCCGCTTGAGCGTTTTGAGGAATATCTGTTAAGTCGCGGATTGCGAAAAACGAAACAGAAGGTCTTCTTGGTAGAGCGAGTATTCAGCCATCATGAGCATTTTGATGCTGACCAGCTCATGGAGCAACTGCCATCTAAGGGTGACGAGAATTACGTCAGCCGACCAACTGTCTACCGAACGCTAAAAGAGTTCGTTGACGCTGGCTTGCTTCGGAGTTTCGAGCTGAACGGCCGTAGTGTTTTCGAGCACGACTACGGGTATCCCGAGCACGACCACTTCTACTGCTTGAAGTGCGGGGAGTTGACAGAGTTTCAGTCCGAAGAGCTGACGCGGATTCGTGATGAGATTGCGCGTGAGCACAAATTCAGAGTGCGGAGCCACCGGTTGATCGTGCAGGGCATCTGCCACGAATGTAGCAGCCGCCGTAATTCAAGGCGTCGGCAAGACCGAGTCTGAGCCAACCGTCGAGAGTTGAGCCGTCCTCTCGCTTTAGCAAGTAGCTGCGTCGTCGCTCTCGGATTCCATGCCCAGCCGCGTGCTGAGTTGCTCGAACTGTTGGTAGAGCTGATCACTGCTAGTGTGAACGTGCTCCGCTTCGATGATGAATCGAATGTCTTCATCCACGTAGACGTCGTGGCTAATCATGACGCGTTCGAAGGTCTCCAGCGGCGAACCGTAAGCGATAATCATCTTGTGCTCATCAAATTGCACTTCCTGCTGTCGCTGTGGGTTCAAGACGGCGATCCCGGTGCAGCCGTCGTTCATGAGCATGTCTTCATAGTCGTAAAGGATGCTCTTCAGGACGGGCATATCGATGTGTTCGCGATAGTAGTCCTGGTGTCCGCCAGTGTGGTAATGACTGGTTTCTAGGACTACGTCGACTACAGGACCGAGCGTGTCGATCATGTCGATGAACAAGTCGAAAAGCCGCTCCTTGCTGGCTGCAGCCATGATGACTGGAACCTTGGCTTCGCTGGTCGGGTCGACGTATGTGTCGTGCCGAAAGCCTTGTTTGGGAATTACCTTAAGATCAACGCTCGGACGGACTGCACCCGTCAATTCGAATACGCCATACGACGAGACTTCCAGGTGAGCTTCTAATTGCTCATCGGTTAGGCTGCCGAAGCTAGTCAAAGCATCAGTTTTGGCAGACTGGTTTTGCGGTAAGTCGGTCGCTGGGGAACGTTGCTGCGAGCCCATCGTGTTTCTCTTGGATTTGCGTAGCTTAGTTTGGGGGGCAAGCACAGGCTGTTTTTGGCCTGTGACATTGTGCTTGAGCACAAGAAAAACTAGGTCACCTATCCAACCGATTAAGGCAAGCTGGGAAAGTTGGCGGATTTCCAAGTGAGAGAAATGGGTGGAACAGGCACAGCCCTCAGAATCGGAACCCTCTGAAGGCGAGCGTTGCCGAAAGTCAACCTGAAAAGGTTACAATCGTGGGTGTTACGCAACATGCCGATTAGCTTGGGAAGTAAACGACCGACTGGGCTGGCCGAGCTGAGCGGAAGTTCTCCGCGGCCTCTTAAAAGAGATGGTAGTTACGACTTAAGTAGCGGCGCGGACTTCATTGCTGATTCTGAAGCGGCTGGGATGCCACCGACGTGACAGAAGTGCCCGCCAGCAGACAACTGATCCCAAAGCAACAGTGGAAATTTGTTGCTTGTTTGTCGCAGGAAAGAACGTTGAGAAACTCCACCGCTCACAATATCGTGACTTTTGCTTTGTTGCTTTTCTTCGCGGGGTGTTACAGCCAACCCGAGCGCGGCTCGCGACCCAACGTCGATTTGGATAGTGTGGGGCGCGAGGATGCTGAAAGAGCCGCACAAGCTGATCCGGGCGCGGAAGAAGAAGTCGAGGAGCCCACCGAGGCGCTGTCCGGTGAGCAAGCCTGGATTACGAATGACCAGCTACCCTGGGAAGCGTCCTTTCTTCAGTATCTAAACGGGGTTCGCGTTGGCTACACGCAATTCAGTATCTTGCCTCCGGCGCTGGAGAATTCGCGTCAGGTGACGATCCGCCGCGATGACTCAATCGAATTTACTCGAGCCGGTCAGACTTCGCGTATCAAAGTGTCGCTTGAGTCCCAAGAGACCGCAGACGGCCGGATGTTGGACTTTGTCGAAACGACCGTCAATGGTCGTCACACGCTGGTGACCAAGGCGAGGCTCAGTCGCGGTGTACTGCGGCTGACGACCACCGTTGGCGATGAAACCAAAACAGAAAGCGTAAAGATTCCCTTTGGAACTTGGGGAGTGATGGGAATTCAGGCCCTGCTGATGCAGGATCCTATGCAACCCGGCCAAAAACGAACCGCAACGATCTACGTCCCAAGTCTCCGGAAAGTTGTCAACGTAAATCTTGTGGCGGGGCAACTCGAAGACACGGCATTGCTGGAAGGCCAGCGAGCTGAACTGCTTCCGATTGAGGTGACGCAGATGATTGATGAGACCAATGGCTCTCAGTCGATCAACTGGGTCAAT
>DNPC01000672.1 GCA_003501565.1 Planctomycetaceae bacterium
GCTCACAACTATATCCAATTCTCAACTTGCGTCTAGCGATCGGTGGGTGGCACCAAATAAAAAAGTTCTCACCGGTGTCCCGAGTTTTCCGGTAGCCCATCTGCGGGAAGCCAGTACGCTGGATCGCAGGTTTCGATACGCTTATGAAAGACAGTTCTAAACACTGGAGATTATAGTGTTCAAAACGTCGTGCTTGTTTGTGACGCTGACGTGCATATTCCCGAGTGGGCTGACCTATGATCGGGCGGTTGATGAACTCAACAGGCTCGTCGAATCACAGGCAATCGTTTACGAGAATGGTGCGATAACGGTTCAAGAAGAATCGCTTGACCGCGCGTCGGCTGTGCTTGGAGTCATTGCCGAAGAACATTCTCCGCACAAGTTTGTGAGAAGTCTCTCGAGAACAAGGCATGTGACGTTTGAACCGTTTGACGCAAAGCCGTTTGTAAGATGATGGCATGGCATCAAACGCAGGAGTGCGATTCTTGCCGAGCTGGGCAACACCGCATCTGCGAGCACAGAAACGCTTTGCTCTCAATCCCTGGTGATGCCAAAGCTATTCGTGACCATCGCAGCT
Organism: Planctomycetaceae bacterium; assembly: GCA_003501565.1. Lineage (GTDB taxonomy): Bacteria > Planctomycetota > Planctomycetia > Pirellulales > Pirellulaceae > Aureliella. The sequence continues at coordinate 578 of DNPC01000672.1, forward strand.
GAACAGACGTGAACTACGGCAACAACGACAGAACCGATTCACTCGGTCGGGCGATGACATGGGCGGCGATCAAAGTGCCGAGGCCTTCTACCTTGGGACCCGCTGCGTCGATGGCGGCTCGAACGGCTGCTACATCACCCCGCAAGACGATCGTCACGTAGCCGCCACCAAGCTTCTCTTTGCCAACGACCTCAACCTGGGCCGCCTTACAGGCAGTGTCGACGGCTTCGAAAACCGCTGTGAAGCCTTGCGTCTCGATGAAACCGAGTGCCTTGACATCGGCGGTACGAATAGGCTGTTGAGTTGATTTGGCCGCCGCTTGCTTTGCCATCATGTTCTCCAAGGGACTATCTTCTATTTGGGTTTTGGGCATTTTGACAACATCTTGCTGGATGAGCGGATTGAATTCCACTCCGCTGGCAATTCCCACAAGAGCCTCTTCGTGCGGCCGGTTCATTTGAGTGACGACTGGACGTCCCTTCATCCGATCCGCGGCCTGCTCACCGGCCTGGAGCGCCGCACTTACATCGCTGGGCGTTCCAGCCAGTTTGATACACGTCCCAAGAAAGTCGTTCAATTCGACTTGTAAGAGCTGAATCGTGGCAGCTTTCTCCATGGCGTCGAGGGCCACCATTGCAGGAGTCCACGCATGGGTTTCTAACACTCCGATAGCGGGCGCGCCGACAACTTTCGACTCGTCGAAAAGAAAACTCACAACTCCTCCTCGCCAACATGCAAACCGGCGACTTCCGCCAGCGTGACCATAGTGTAATCTGTTTGCGACGGACCGAGTCTTAACTCCTTCACAATAAGCCCCATCCTTCACGCGCTGACTTCGACCACTATGCCTTACGTAAACATACAGATCACAGCCGGAGCGACACGAGAACAAAAGTCACAACTCGTGGCCGACGCCACTCGCTCACTGGTCGAGGTACTCAACAAGAAACCCGAGCATATCCACGTAGTCATCACCGAGGTCGATGAAGAGAACTGGGGCTTTGCCGGCATGCTGACGGACGATTGGAGAAAATTGAAGGGCTAAGTGATACGAACGAGACCTAGCCAAGATAGCAACTGAGATTCCCGGGTGATAAAATTCAGCCCACGCTGTAGGGCGAAGCAACCCATAGAGACGTCAGATTCGGCAAAGGCTCACCTGCCATTCAACTGACCGTACGACGTGTGGAATATGAGCATGTTTAATTTCACAACCAAGAACATTCTTGTGGCAACGACTTTCGTTGGCATCTTTTCGTCGATGGTCGCTGCCTCACCAGCTCTACTGGCGGGGACTGTATTCGCACTGATCGTTTACCAGTTCGTGGTCGTTCCGGCCATCCTGCTTTCCTGCGCTGTCGCTGCACCCGCCAAAGGATCACAACTCGAAGTGACCAACCCCATTGTGCGTGCACTTCTGTTAGCAATGCCGTTTTCGCTGATCGCTTGGCCCTGCCTGATCATTTGGGCCATGATGTACTTCAGCGGAGAAACGCCTGTATAGAGAGTTGGCTGTCTTCCTAGATTCTCAAGCGACATCTCAGGCCGCATTCACATCCCGGCGTCAACGAGAATGGCAGTTTCGGTAGAATAGAAACTGACATGCAGCACCCCACTCTTTCGATGCTGGCCAAGAACTATGTTTGCTAAAATCACCAGCGCGGGCCGTACCGATATCGGTAAGAAACGCGAGAGCAACCAAGACCAATACTTGATTGCCGACTTGAACAAATCGATGCAGGTACAATCCACGAGTTTGGCGCTGGATACCCAGAGCCGCCTGTACGGCATGTCACACGGCAAGCTCTTTATGGTCGCCGACGGAATGGGGGGCCACCAAGGTGGAAACCGTGCCAGCACGCTCGCCATTGATCTGCTGATCAACCAGCTTCTCAACTCGATGCACTGGTTCTTCCAAATCGACCACAATCGACGAACAACCGCGTCTGAAGTCGCTGAACAGGAAAATCGCGAACAAGGTTTCATCGACGACTTGAAACGGATGATGCAAAACGCTCACGAAGCGATCGAGGCCGAATCAAGCGCCGACCAAACAACTCGCGGAATGGGAACAACGCTAACGCTTTCCTATGTCATTTGGCCGTGGATGTATGTCGTTCACGCCGGAGACAGCCGATGCTACCTGCTTCGTGATGGTGAACTCCGGCAGCTCACTCGGGATCACACTGTCTCAAACCAACTGGTTGAAAACGGAGGAATGTCCGAAGATGAAGCCAACAACTCGCCCTGGAGCAATGTACTGTACAATGCTCTGGGTGCAGGTGCAGACTCGGTTCAGGCTGAAATACAAAAGGTAGCACTCGAACCGAATGATGTGATTATGCTCTGCTCCGATGGCCTTTATCGGCACATTGAAGACAATGAACTCCGCGACATGATGCTGAGTGATCTTGAGCCTAGCGAGATATGCAGATCGTTTATCGAGCTAGCGAATTTTCGGGGAGGAGCTGACAACATCACGACGATTGTCGCCCGTCTTGAAGAACCCGACGACGACCAACCACGCACGCGCGTCGCGGCAGAAATAACACTCGAAAGGCTGCTCGGCGAAGTCACAGGCTATCACCCGCGTGGCGAGCCCCAGAAACCCATCACGGCTGAGATCGTGGAACAGGGAGGTCTTGATACAGACGAAATTGAGATCAGTCGCTAGGTTGGTTCACTTTGGCAATTCGAAGAACTGTATCGATGCTCTAGCCACGGCAAGAATGAGCTAAGAGCGGCGACCCTGTCAGGCTCTTCGCTGGTGCCGTCCGCGTCGTTATCCGAAAACGATGCGGTTCATCGCTTCAGTCCACTGCATTGCGACGGAGCCAGGCAGCGAGGACCTCAGTTACAAAGGATATGTCGGCGGGGTTACGGACGAGCAGGTGATCGGCGCCGGGCAAACTCACCAGACTCACTGATGGGGCGTTCTTGCCAGCCGAAAGCAGACTGTATAGCCGCGTTGCGTGCTCAAAACCCAACGTCTCATCAACCGGGCTATGCAACAGAAGCACCGGTTTCTCTAAACGTGTAATCCGTTCGGTAATATCGTGACTGCGAAAATCGTCGAGCATCTGCTGATGAATCGCGTACGTTCTACCGCCGATCGTCACGCTGCCCGCTCCGGTTGAACGAATCGCCGGATCCATTCGGTCAAGCAAGTCAGCGAGGTGATGCGTGTCACTTGGGGCTGCCAGAGCCACGACTGCTTTGACCGATGCAATCTGCCCAGCCATCGATAAACTGCACGCACCACCAAATGAGTGGCCGATCAGGTAGCTGGGGGCTTGGTGCTCATGCGACAGGTGCTCCGTTGCAGCCAGAAGATCGGACTGGTTCGTGCTAAAGTTCGTCTCTGAGAAATCGCCTTGGCTGCCACCGAGCCCCGTCAAATCGTACCGAAGTGTCAGAAAGCCCTCGGCAGCCAACCCCCGACTGATTCGGACGATCGCCTTCAAGTCCTTGTTGCACGTAAAGCAGTGCGTGAACAAGCCAGTCGCTTGCGGGGGTGCTGCAGGGATGTCGAAAATTCCCGCCAAGCGATAACCGTTACCCCCAGTAAACTCGGTTCGTACGCTTGAGAACTCACCCACGATCAGGCTTCCTGCGATTGCTAGTAGACGAAACAAAGGGTCTCGTGCCCATCGGAATTTCCCAGCGTCAGAATTTCCGAGAGTCAGAATTTCCCAGAGAACGAATTTGTTAGAGAACGAATCGCCTTACCCTGACGTTTTAGCCTTCTGCGTTTCGCCGCTACTGTTGGTTGAAAACGACGACGTGGCTGAGGATTTCATCAACGAGAACTGCCTCAGAAACAAACAGCCTGCGGCTGATTCACCTTCAGCTCGCAGCTAGTTCGGAAGCGAAGTGTCTCCGAGATTCCCTTTTTTGAAGGCCAACGCCATGGCTTGCGGAACTTCGGCTTCGGCAAGCAACAGACTTGCTCGATTTTCAGAGACGCTGGCTCGATTCTCTTGCTCGGTGGCAATCGCTTCGGCACGTCGCTGTTCGGCCAGAGCACGGGCAACACGCACATCGGCTTCGGCCTGATCTGCCTTCAATCGGGCACCGATGTTGTCACCTACATCGATATCCGCGATATCGATCGAGACGATTTGAAATGCCGTTTGTGAATCGAGTCCGCGCCGGAGAACCGTTTTGGAAATCCGATCGGGATTCTCGAGTACCTCTTGGTGACCATCTGCCGAGCCAATTGAGCTGATGATACTCTCACCCACGCGAGCGATAATCGTCTCTTCAGTCGCTCCCCCGATCAACTGCTCCAGGTTCGTACGCACAGTAACACGCGTTCGCACCCTGAGCTCCACGCCGTCCTTTGCGATCGCGCTAAGTGTTGCTTTACCGCTTCGGCGAGGATCGGGACAATCGATCACTTTTGGATGGACGCTAGTTCGTACAGCGTCAAGAACATCCCGACCAGCCAAATCGATTGCGGCCGCACGATCAAAGTCAAGATCGATTCCTGCCCGGTGCGCTGCGATGATCGCTTGGATAACGTTCATCACGTTGCCACCAGCCAGAAAGTGCGCCTCAAGTCGATTGGTAAGGATGCCGTGGGCCGACGAAATATCCAGGCCAGCTTGGGCAGCCATAATTTTGGCGTGGACAATCGTGGGAGCTTTGACTTGCCTGAAGTACATGCCGATCAGACTAAAAATCGACACTTGAGCACTCGCAGCAAATGCCTGCACCCACAGCGAGCCGAACGCGATAAAGGCGATCGCCATGAAAATGGCCAATAGAGCAGCCAGCCCTAGCACGACGTATAGCGCCACGGTCAGCGGATCATCAAGCGGAAAAGCGGCCAAGAGCGAAACAGGCAGATGCATAGCACGTTGCAGTAAAAATCGAGTGGTATACCAGCTAATAGATTCTAACTGGTCGGCAACGTGATTGCATTAGTGGCTCGAGGATTACTCGATCCAACCACCCCCGAGAACGCGGTCCTGACGATAAACGACGCAAAGTTGACCGGGCGCAACAGCGGGCTGAGACTCAGAAAACTCCACTTTGAATTCGTCACCATCAGCGGTGATCCGGGCCGGTACGGATGAACTGTTGTAACGGATTTGAACTGAGCCCTCGAAAGCGCCCGTCGGCAGATCCGTGAGCCAATTTGCATCACGTGCGGTCAGCGCTGGACGACTGAGTTGCTCGCGATCGCCAAGCACCACCTGGTTGTTCGCAGGATCGATCTTGATGACAAATCGAGGCTCCCCGAGTGCAATACCGAGCCCTTTCCGCTGACCAATCGTGAAGTTCTCTATTCCGGGATGCTGGCCAAGGACATTACCGTCTGGATCAACAAAATCTCCAGCCGTCTGGCTATCGTGGCGAGCTCGCACAAAATCGCCGTGTTTGCCGCTGGTGACGAAGCAAATCTCTTGGCTGTCGCGTTTGTCGGCAACATTCAATCCAACTTCGCCGGCGATCGCCCGGATTTCCGGTTTCGTGTAACCACCAACGGGCAAGAGCATTCGCGACAAGTACTTGCGATCGATGCCTGCTAGGACGTAGGACTGGTCCTTCTTCTGATCAACGCCTCGCACCAGTGCAATTTCGTTGTGTTCTGAACGCAGCTGAGCATAGTGTCCTGTAGCCACGAATTCCGCATCAACGCTGTCGGCATAGTCAAACAATCGTCCGAATTTAATCCAGTTGTTGCACTGAACGCACGGATTTGGGGTACGGCCGCTGCGATATTCGTCGACAAAGTAGTCCACGATTCGGGAAAAATCTGACTGCAAATCTAGCGCATAAAACGGGATCGCCAACCGGTCCGCTACTCGACGAGCATCCATCGCATCGGACGCACTGCAGCAACCTTGTTTGTGATCCGTCCGGCCCTGCAGAATCGGCAACAGCGGATTGTCGCCACCTTCCACTTTGCAAGTCTCAGCAGACTCCTCGCCGTGGCGCATGAAAACACCAACGACGTCGTAGCCTTGATCCAGCAGCAAGTGCGCAGCCGCCGAACTATCGACTCCGCCACTCATTGCCAGAACAACCCGTCTCACAATCGCAACTTCCGTAAAAAGATATTGTCATCCCAGGGCAGCTCGTGACCGCCCATACATGTGCGGCTCAGTGATAGCTTGCGATCCAAACGGCTACCAAACACCCAGAGCCTTTAACTGCTTGGTTGCAGTACCGGCCCAATCACGATTGGCGGCCGGCGAGGCAGGACTGGGGTGAAGGACTCGCCCGATGCCAACGGTACAGCCTTCGATTTGCCCCAGGACGCGCGAGGCACAGCTTTCCGCGAACGCACCAACACCTACTACTATATCCGGCTCAAGCAACTCGACCAGTTTCTTTAGGTGATTGTCGCAGTGCCCTTGGAGTTCGCTACGAAACTCGCTTGGCAGTTTGTCTGGAGTAATATTTCGAGCGGTCTGGTGCATGAAAACCAACGGACAATAGTTGCAGACAAAATGCCGCTGAAAGAATGCTTCCGGTGATTCGAATCGCTCGCGGAACAATCCCCATAGCCGCCGCCCGGACACTTCGCTACGAGTGCAATCAAAGCCCTCGATTGGACGTTTGGGATGCTCAGGATTTGGCTTCTTGACTGGCTCACAGATATTCAACCAATCGCGAACGGCGGCGATCTCACCGAACGGCACACCCGTCTGAGCCATCCCCCAGGGCCCAGGATTCATGCCGAGCAGCAACACTTCGCAGCTGTTTCTA
>DNPC01000160.1 GCA_003501565.1 Planctomycetaceae bacterium
AACACCGCTGGTTTTAAGCCGCACATGTCGATGCTGCAGAGCCAGCATGCCGAAGCAATTGCCGAAGGCGAGGTTCAAGCCGGAAGCGGCGGCATCGATGATGTCGGAGGCGGAATTCAAGTCAACGCCCCGAGAACGATGTTCGAACAAGGGCCTGTCCAGCAGACCGGCAATGATACCGATTTTGCTATCGTCGATGAGGGCAGTTTCTTTTCGGTACAACGCGGCGATAAGCAATTGTTGACGCGAGCCGGCAACTTCATGTTCGATGCTTCCGGGATGCTCGTAACTCAGAACGGCGAGACGGTCCTGTCCGAAAATGGTGGTCCAATTTTCATCGATCCATCTCGTGCATGGGAGGTGATGGACGATGGCGCCGTTGTTCAAGATGGTGCTAGGCAGATGGTGGGGCTGTTTCGGCCGGGCGCGTTGGGCGATCTGTCACGCGTCGGCGACAACATGTTCCAGTCTCTGTCTGCCTTGCAGACAGTCCCAAACGCTGAGCGGAACGTAGTGCGTGGCTCCCTAGAAATGTCCGCCGTCACCCCAACCAAGGCGATGATGGAATTGATCGAAGCAACGCGGATGTATGAAGCGAACATCAAGATGATTCAGAACCAAGATGAAGCCAGCGGTCAACTCCTCAGCCGCGTCCTACGCCAAGCCTAGTAGATCTCGCTCCGATATAAAGGAACTATGACCATGAGTGTTCAGACACTTTATACCGCCGCGACCGGCATGGACGCGATGCAAACAAAACTAGATGTGATCGCTAACAACCTGGCGAACATCAACACGACAGCTTTTAAGAAGGATCGTGCCAACTTCGAGGACTTAGTTTACAGGACTGAGGCCTACCCAGGCATGCTGGATGCTGGGCAGCAACCCACGCCTGTGGGCACTCAGATCGGCCTGGGTACTCGCGTTCAGAGTACACAAAAAGACTTCAATCAGGGTGCTCTCCAAGACACCGGACGCCAGCTTGATGTCGCAATTGAGGGACCAGGATTCCTGGAAGTTCTCGATCCACTTACCCAAACTTCGATGTACACCCGTAGCGGCAACCTTGATGTTAATGCCGAAGGAACTCTGGTCATTGGGTCTGCACAAACCGGGCGGCCAATTGAACCGAATATCACTATTCCGCCCGATGCGACTGCGATCGTTATAGGCGCAAACGGCGAGGTAAGTGTCCGCCAACCAGGGCAAGTCGAACTGACTCAAGTCGGTCAAATGAACATGGTTGGCTTTATCAATCCCGACGGGCTCCTTAAAGTCGGTGAAAACCTATACCAAGCCACGGATGCCAGCAGTGCTCCACTACAGAGTACCCCCGGTGCAGACGGCCTTGGCATTTTGCGACAGGGGTCACTGGAGTCCTCCAACGTTGAACCTGTAGGCGAATTGATTGACCTCATAACCACGCAGCGCGGCTTCGAGCTCAACTCGCAGGCGGTGCAGGCAGGCGACCAAGTCATGCAGTTGATTTCCAATCTTCGTCGGTAGATAGACATGCGAGTCGTTCGTCGCCAATAGGCAGAACCTTCGGCTACGTCATCGTATGAGTTCGAAAATGCTACAAAACGCAATTACGAAAATTCCGAGGATCACGGGGTGCCTGGCCGCCGTGGTACTCGCGTTGGGTTGCCAATCCAGTCTCGCGGAAGTCGTTCTCAAACTACGTGAGAACGCCCGGTGCGAAAGTACGGTTGTTACCTTGCGCGATATCGTGGAAGTAGTTGGCGGTGATGAAAAGAAGGTGTCTGGTGTCCTAGGGGCTGCACTCGGTCCGAGTCCACGTCCGGGCTCACCACAACGTTGGTACAAATCGGATATTGTTCAGCATCTTCAAGCCAGAGGGATCGACCGTCGCGCCATCCGTTGGTCTGGCCCAGAGCACACGACGCTCACCCGGGAACCGATCAAGATGGTGACTTACACCGGGAACCTTCAACCGGCGTTTGTCAATGAACGTATGCAGAATGCTGCCTCACTAAATCTGTCGCAGGCGATTCAAACTTACCTGCAGCAAGTAACTGGCAGCCAAACTCAGTGGGAAGTCGTTGTCCAGCCTGATGCCAAGGACGTCAAGACACTTCTCAACCGCCGCAATATCTTAGAGATCGGTGGCGGTAGTGATCCAATCGAGGGTCCTCAACAGTTCATCGTTCGCTTGCGTAATGCCGATCGCACAACGCGAACTGTCCGAGTAAACGCAGAAGTCGGTCCTCCGGAAATGGTCGTCGTTGCAAGTCGCCCCTTGCGCCGTGACGAAGTTCTAACCGCAGAAGCACTCAAGTTGGCTGTCTTGCCCAAACAAAGACTGGCTGGGCAAAAGTACTTCACGCGTTTAGAGGACGTCCTCGGAAAACAACTACGTCGTAGCCTAAGCACCGGACTGCTGGTTACCGAACAGATCATCGGTGCGCCGGTCGTCGTGGAACGCATGCAACTGGTGACGGTTGAGTGTCGGGTTGGGACGATCGTGGTTAAGTCGCCAGGGAAAGCGCTGTCGTCAGGAGCAGTCGGAGAGTTGGTCGAAGTCGAATTGGAAGGCCGCCGCCGCTTGACTGGATCAGTCGTAGATTCGATGACAGTGCGCGTGAGCCCCAAAACGGCTGCAGTCGGTCGCTAGCGTTCACGCTGATTAGCTGCGCGTCGGAGCTTTAATGTATTGGCGGACAAAGTCGCAAGAAACAAACGCTGGAAACAAACAACGCATCATGGACGGATGTGCTCAGGATCGACGCTAGAGGTGACGCACGTTAGCCGTGAATCGGGCCATTGGTTGGCCGCTTAAGCCATTTGCCGATATGAGATTGGAAGTGATCTTATGAGACTCCACCAAATCCAAACGCATTTAGCAACTTCAGTTGCAACGATTAGCTACATTGCCGTTTGTTTCGCATCACATGGGATGTCGGGTGCATTGGCACAAGAAAGCAGCTTGTTCCACAATCCACGTGGAATCCCCCAAGCTGCCCCACCACCTCCGTCGGCTCAAGGGGCAGCGGCCTCGATGGGAATGCCTGATCGATCAAGCACGGTAGCTCAACCCGTAATCCAAGGCCCTCAACTCGCTGGACCGGCACTAAGCTCATCCCTATATTACCAACCTCAGCCGCAACAACGCGTTCTAAGAGTGCATGATATCGTCCGAATTCGCGTCGACAAATCCGCCCGGATGATTGCCGACGGGATCGCTTCGGCTCGGAAGAATGGCATCTATGATTCAAGATTGGAAGAGTGGATTAGCATTCGCAATTTTGCCCTGAAGCCAGCTCCACAATCCGATGGTGATCCGTCGGTCACTGGACAGACAAACCAACAATACCGCGCGAGCTCAACACTCAGCACTAGGGAGTCTTTGGTCTTCAATATTGCTGCCGAGATCGTTGATATCCGCCCCAATGGGAACATCGTGCTCTCTGCTAGAGAAAAAATCCTGGTTAACGACAATCGCTGGGAGATTGAGGTGACTGGGGAGTGCCAGGCCAGTGCCATCGGTCCGGACAACACTGTTCTCAGCGGTGACATCGTGAATACAAACATCGTCAAACGCGAGGCGGGACAAGCTCGCGACGGCTATCGCCGCGGCTGGTTCACGCAGTTCATGTCTCGTTTCCAACCGTTTTAGACTTCGCGGCACCGCACATACCACACCGCTTGAAGACGGCCCGCTTAGCCTTTTCGGTCCAGACTGAATTCCAACACAACGCAGAACGAATCAGCAGATGAATTCCAGCATCCGACGAAGATCGCTCAATTGCACCTGTGCAGTCCTCGGCCTTGTGCTGATTGCATTACCGGTATCTGCTCAGCAAATTGCTCCCTCGCCACAGATTACTGGGGGACAATTCGCAGCCGGACAAAGCGGTCTGGTTGCCCCACCATCCCTTCCACCCCCGGCAATAACGGTTCGAGATATCTGCCGTGTCAAAGGACAGGAGCGGAACTCGCTCGAAGGGATCGGCTTAGTCGTCGGCCTCAATGGCACGGGAGATACCGATCCAGCAACGGTAGCCATGTTGGCAAGATTGACTCAGTCCCTGGGAGGCAGCATCGGCACCAACGCCCAGGGGTTTCCCAATGTGGCGGATGTCGCCCAAGCGGCCAATGTCGCCAGCGTGGTTGTCTCAGTGGAACTGCCCCCCAGCGGCGCGCAACAGGGAGATCTGCTGGACTGCGAAGTGAATGCGATTAGCGCGAGCAGCCTAGCAGGCGGCCGACTGATCGCCGCCTACATGTTGGGACCGCGGACAGACCAGCCACAGATCTACGCAATTAGCCGTGGACGAATCTCCATGCCAGACGCAGATACACCCACAAGCGGCGTCATCTACAAAGGCTGCAAGATGGAGACGAACGTCATGAACGGTTTCTTTGCCGAGGATACGGTAACGCTGATACTGGACGCCGACAACGCGAGTTTTTCCAATGCCGCTAGCGTTGAACAGGCAATCAATGAAATCAACGGCGATGCCTCACTCGATAGTGATCTCGGTAGCAGCGAGTCATACATCGAAGCCCAGGCGATTGATCAGATGCATATCGAAGTTAAGATCCCGCCTGTATACAAGGGCCGCGAAGTCGACTTTATCGCGCTGCTAATGGAACAGCCGCTGAGCAACTTGAAAAACCGAAAAGTCGTCACGATTAACGAGCGAAGGGGAATTGTGGTCGTAGGCGAAGACGTTGTGATCAGCCCGGTGGCGATTAATCATAAGAGCCTGAGTATCGAGGTGACGGGAAATCGTCCTGGATTTGTTGGCTTGGACCTCGAGAACCCCAAGCAGGCCCGGCCGCGCCTGAAGAACTTGCAAGATGCTCTAAACGCGTTAGACGTTCCCACCAAAGATGTCATCGACATCATCCTAACGCTTCACAAACACGGACAACTCTTCGGCGAAATCCGCCGCCTGTAGGCACCTTAGACTGAATTACAACTCCCATGATTACGCGTTCCAACTCAATTCCAGCCGAAGCATCGCTAAGTTCTGCGAAGATGTCTGAACTGAAGCAGGCGGTTCAACAGCTTTCAGATTCACATCGAGGGGACGATAGCAAAGCCGCTGCTTCTGACGATGAGCTTCGCAAGACGTTCCAAGATTTTGTCGGCCAAACCTTCTTTGGAGAGATGATCAAATCTCTTCGAAGCACTCAACAAGAAGCCGCCTACATGAATGGTGGACGTGCTGAAAAGATCTTTCAGGGCCAGCTCGACCAAACGCTGGCCGAAGAACTAAGTAATTCCAGTGCAGATAAAATCTCTGATCCGATGTACGATCTGTTCACTGCTGGCAGACAGTAAAGACAGTCCGCAGCAAGAACATTCCGCGGAGACTTTTCAGCAGGCGGTTCGCTGATTCTATTGCGTTAACTTCGTTTAGGCAGCGCGCGCAAGATTTGCGTCGTCTTGATTTGCTTCCCCATCTAGCAACGCGTTGATGCGTAGAGCTGTTCGACGACTTGCTCCGGTGCCTCCCACACTCTGGTAGACTTTCTGAAGCTGTCGACGTTGCGCGTCACGCTCATCACGATCACTCAACAGGCGATCCATCGCGGCCGTCGCTTGCTCAACTGCTTGAGTGGTACTTCCGACCGCCAGGAACTCCGGCATGATCGTCTTGCCAGCGATAATGTTCGGTAGCGAAAACTCCTTGATGTCGGTCAGTGTCTTCGCAATCGAGTACATCAGCCGGCCAACGTGATAAACGACCACGGTCGGTGTCCCTCGCGCCATCATTTCCAAACTGGTCGAGCCGGATTTCATCAGAGCGCAATCGGCTGCTTCAGCAATTTCACTGGTCTTACCAACATGGAACTCAATCGGAAGCCTGCGATCCGCTTCGCACAGCAGCCGTTGGCAGTATTCCTTGTGATTCGCTCTCAAACAAGCAACCGAGAATTTTGCAGTAGGATGTCGCCGGGCCAACTCACGGATAATCTCGAGTTGCATTGGCCAAATGTGATTGACTTCCCGTGACCTCGATCCGGGCAACACCGCTACCCTTAGCCCCCCCGACCGCTGCCGTTGGCTGGAAACGAAACGCGAGTCGAGTTCTTGGTCGGCGACTTCATCGAAGAACGGATGGCCGACGTATTCGCTGCTCACGTTTCGCTCAGCGTACCAATCAGCTTCGAAGGGCAGGTTGCAGAAAACGTGGTCCACATAACGCTTAAGCTTCTTCACCCGCCAACTTCCCCAGGCCCATAGTTGGGGCGGCAGGTAGTAAAAGACGGGAATTCCCCGTTGTTTGGCACGTTTAGCGATATGCCAATTGAACCCAGGAAAATCAACTAGCACGACGGCGCTGGGCGGACGCTTATCAAAGACGTCACTAGCGACATCGGCGACTCGGAAAAACTCACGAAGCTTGGGGGCAACTTCAACGAACCCCACCACCGCCAACTGGGTTAGCTCATAGTCCAGCTGGCAACCAGCGGCCTGCATCCGCTCGCCGCCAAATCCTCGGAACCTGGTCCCGGGACGGACTTCTCTTAAGTTCTTGATCAAATTCGAAGCATGAA
>DNPC01000283.1 GCA_003501565.1 Planctomycetaceae bacterium
GCTTCGGCGGGCGATTTCCGCCTCCAGGTCAATCGTACTGCTCGCATCCGATGCACCCGCCTTCTTGGCGATGCGGAGTAACACTCCCGAATCTGAAGCCGACAGATTGGTAACGCTGCTCCCGGCTTTGCCAGCAACGGTATCACCACCACGATTGCTTACCGTATCCGTCGATGTTGCCGAATCCGTCCCCGGCTCTGATGCTTCACGACGTTCGTCGCCAAGACTGAGCGAACTACCACCGCCAGCAGGGACCTTCACAGCGGAACGATGCTTCGCTAACCAGCCTTCGAGCACGTCTGCAACAGCATTACAGTTTGCGTAACGGAATTTGGCTTCCTTTTGCATCAGCTTCCAGCAGATTCCTTCCAATTCACCAGGACATTTCGCTCGAATCTTTCGAATCTCTTTCGGCATTTCTTTCTGGTGTTTTGCAATTCGCTGCGCAATCGTACCAGTTGGGAACGGTGGATGTCCGGTAAGCAAGAAATACATCGTGCAGCCCAGTCCGTATTGATCGGCTCGATGGTCCACCTTGTGACTGTTGAGCGCCTGTTCGGGAGCCAGATAATCGGCGGTCCCTAGAACCTTGTCGTTGAAGTCAATTGTTAAAGACGCATCTGCATCGTTCTCGAAGAGTGCTAGTCCCAAATCCAGCAGCTTGACCTTCCCCGACGAGTTAATAAGCACATTGGCAGGCTTCACATCTCTGTGAATCAAGCCAACTTCATGTGCGTGCTGCAATCCCCGTGCAGCCTGAGCGATATAATCCGCAACTTTATCAAATGGTAGCGGACCGTTCTTCTTCACGATCGTTTGCAGATCGTCACCATCGACGTACTCCATGACGATGTAGTGGGTATCGCCCTGGTTATCGATATCATGTGCCCGAACTACGTTGGGATGGTTCAAAGAAGCGATCGCTTTGGCTTCTTGCTGGAACCGAGCCAAATACGACGACTTGCCAAGCTTACTCTGCGGCAACACCTTGATCGCCCGCAGATCGTGCATCTTCAGGTGCTCAGCCAGATAGACACTGCTCATCCCGCCACTACCAATGTGGCCGAGGAGCTTGTGTTTGCCGAGAAAGAACCCCTTGTATTTGCCTTGCAGCAATTTCTCGCAGTGCCAGCGTGTGACGATTTTCTTCTTTTGAAGCGCCTTGGCCAATTCAACCGGACTGGCGGGGAGATCTCCACCACCGGAAGCGCGGATTTCGTCCAACGCTTTTTCGAGTGCCTCTGGTTCGGCGAGCTGGCTTTTCTCAACCAGCTCGATAAGTCTCTCTACGCTGACCTTCGCCATTGCGACCCTTCAGTCTCCAGCAAGCAACCCTCGTGGCCGCTCCCATCCTGTTCCCCTCGGCAAAATCCAATTGGTTCGCGACGCCAGGCCAGCGTCTGCTGCGGGAGGGGAATCGAAAAGTAGTCATTATGTATCGTAATTGAGCAGGTCCAGAGGATAACAGACCTTGAGGTCAAGTAAACGAAATACCCGATTTTTGCTGCCGAAAAAGCGGCTGATGCGAAACGCAACCTCACCGGCAGTGAACCACGCCAAACCTTAGGCGGTTACCCGAAACGCCGTTACTACTCGGATCCAAAGGTCGATCGTAAAATTTACTCTCAATCTACCCCGCTCCTGGTCCGTGCGTTTCGACGATTTGGCGACATATACGGCCTTAGTGCAACCATACAGAGCACAGGGGAAGTTCGACTGCCGCAGTTATTTTAGGGAGCCGATCAACAATGACTTGATCGGACGGACCTCGATCGCACAAAGCAAGGCCAACGGCAATCCTATGCATGACATTCTCATTATAGGTGGCGGCGCGGTTGGACTCTCTTTGGCGTGGGAGCTACTCCGCCGCGGGGCCAGCGTACAGCTTGTTTGCGATTCGGCAGGCCACCCCGCAGCCTCTTGGGCCGGTGCGGGTATCTTGCCCCCCGCTCCGGAGTTTCCGTCGGAAAAATCTAGCTATTCAGGGGGTAACGAAAACGCAAGAGCTGCTCTGCAATCGTCAGTGATCAACCAAGCCATTCGGGCTAGCCAAGATCCCTATCTACAGCTGTGCAGTTTGAGCCACCAATTGCATGCCATTTGGGCATCAGATCTGGTCCGGGCAACTGGAATCGATACCGGCTACGCCCGGTGCGGTGGGCTATATCTCGCCACAACCCGAGGTGAGCTAGCGACCCTGGCTGCCAACACGTTGTGGTGGGACGAACACCACATCGCGCACGAACAAATCGACACCGATGCACTAATCCGCCTGGAGCCAGCACTCGCCGCGACTGCCGGTGACTATGTTGGAGCCTGGAGACTTGCTGATGAGTGCCAAATCCGCAACCCGGATCACCTCGCAGCGCTACGGAAAGCTTGTTTGCTTGAGGGGCTCGACCTGCAAGAAGATTGTGTCGCTGGCGAGCTGATTAAGGCGGGCAACCGAGTGATAGGCGCACGCTCGACATCCGGCGCCGAGTTCAAAGCCAGTCAAACTGTGATATGTTCCGGTGCCTGGAGCAGACTTGCGATGGATAGCGTTGCAGCCCCAACAGGTATCTTCCCTGTCCGTGGTCAGATGCTGCTGTATAAGCTGCCCGCACCAGCCTTCCAACATGTCATCAATGAAGGCAATCGATACCTCGTTTGTCGAGCCGACGGCCACTTACTTGCAGGCAGTGTCGAAGAGGAAGCCGGCTACGTTGTCGAAACGACCGATGAAGCCATTGCGTCCATCCGAGATTGGGCTGAATCAATAATGCCTCAGTTAACCAATGCGCCGCTAAAGAAAAGCTGGGCAGGCCTTCGGCCAGGCTCCTTCGATGGATTCCCTTACATGGGTCCCGTAGCATCCTTGGGCGGACTATTCCTCGCCAGCGGTCACTTCCGAAGCGGCCTGCATCTTTCTCCGGGAACGGCGGTTGTTATGGCAGACCTCTTGACCGGAAAGACACCCGCAATCGATCTGACACCCTTCCGCCCGGGACGTGGGTAGCCCGCGCGATCGCTGTCTATCAAACTTGCGGAGCGTCAGGGACTCAAAAAGGCCGAAAGATACACCTCACCGTTGATAGATCGGCAAGAGCCCTCGATCAAGCTGGAGCATAATCAGATTGCAAGCAGTGATATAGATGGGACTAATCTGTTTGTCCCAACTGCCGTCCTGGCGCTGCTCTTTGATAATCGTCTCGTACAGACGATCACGAAATCCTTGCCACATTTCATCTCCTTGGCGGTACACAACTTGGCTGTAGTACAGGTAAGTGTAATGCCAGTGACCAATAGTAACGCCGTCGTCTGCGAGCTTGTTGTGTAGCTTGCCTTTGCAGTATTTGAGCATCTCTGGAACGTGCTTGCCGTCATAGTCTCCTGCGTTGTACAACGCGGCCAGCGCGGCAGCGGTGATGGCAGGGCGACTGGTCCCTAACTGTTTGCTGGAATAGCTGATGCCGCCGTCTTCGTTCTTGCATCGGTAGATATAGTCTTTGGCTTTATCGATTGCCTCGGCTGGAACCGCTATTCCGGCATTCCGACATCCGCGTAGCCCCTGCACTTGCGTGATCGTCGTCGACCCTTCATCAAAATTGTCACCATCTTTCGCACTCATGTAGCCCCAGCCGCCAGCTTCGGTTTGTGCCTTGCAACAAAAGTCTACCGCCAGATTGAGCACGTCTATCAACTCGCTGCGTCGATCTTCGTAGCCCTCTTCGCCCAATACTTGGCTTAACAGTAGCATCGAAAAGCCGTGACCGTAGGTGTAGCGCGTATCAAGATGACGCGGATCACCAATCAAACCGTTGGGCCGTGACTTGCTAATCAAAAAGTCGGTGCAAGCCGCAATCTGCTGTGCGTAGGGACCCTGAGTGGTCGTCGAGCCGGAGCACAACAGGGCTGTTCCTGCCAATGCTGCGAGCGCGGTTGTGTAGCCGGGTGTATTCCAGTTTCCAGTCGATAGCTGCTCCCGAGCCAGGTAGTCTAGCCCCCGACGCACAGCTTGCTCCCACTCAGCACGACGACGCTGCGGTTGATAGGCCGCGGTCCTCGCCACAGCCGGAGCACTTCCAGCCACTGCTGTACAAGCAGTCGCAGCAGAGCAAAGGCGCAAAAAAGCTCGACGATCCGATTGCTTCGATCTATTCATCCCGGTTTTCCCTAGCCAGTTCAATGTGCCGCCAATGGCCTTGCAGGTTTCGATCCCGAAGGCAGTTCTGGTGGTACATTTCGTCCAGTGCTACGAATTGCAAATTCAGTCTCATTACAGCTACTGCACAGCGGCGGGATGTGGACGGTAAACCAACCACAGAGCCAGCTAAACTTCATTGTCGACGCAAATGTCTGGATCGCTACGTTGCAGCACCTCGCGGTACTTCAAATTCTATTCCGCCTACCAGCCCCGCTACCAGTCCATCTCAGCTGCTAATTGCTGCTAAGCCTGATGTTTTCGACTCTCGAGACATTGCGGGCTGCGCTTCTAGAAAGACGATCACAGCTCGAAGGGGCTATGATTCATCAGGGCTCGTGCTGGCTGAGCTAAGCGACGTCTTCAATGCTCTCCATAATCCGATCGATGACTTCTTCATCGCTTTGGGGATGAAAAAATACCGCTTTCCAGGCAGGGAGAGCGACCCCTCCCGGGCTGAAACCGACATTCATCGTGAAGCTCAAACGGGCATCGCGAGCTGGGTTCATAGACGTTTCACGCTTGATGAAGAGCCGCCGAATCTCGCCCTGATATTGTTTGATTTCTTCTTCGGGCAAGTCCCCCGCAACGATACGATCGTAGATGGCTTTTGCATCCCTGCCCCGCGGGAGCACCCACCAACATACACTCGGGCCGGGGTTTTCAAAGTTTAGCACTTTGCAGTACTCAAGCTGTTCGATTTTCTCTTTCAGCTGCCGTGCTCGCTCCATCGCGTTTGCCACCAACATCCGGTAGCCACTTAGACCAATACCATTCAGCGAAGCCATAACGGAATAGGGGCCAATGCCCGGCCGTGAACACTCCAACGTAAACAACGCTGGATCGTGTCGGATATCCGCTTCCGCGAAATAGGGCGCATCATCAACGGATCGAGACAGTAGATTTAGATCCTCACGACGATTGACAATAAACGCACTGGACGGATAGTGCCCCCAGCCCATTTTGTGAAAATCGATGGTAACGGAATCCGCGACGCGAAACCCGACAGTGGCCGCCTGCGTGCGTTCAACCAGTGGCAACGTTGGCGCATCAATCTCAAGTGGGTTGGTCTTCGTATCATACTCGGTTAGAAAACACCCCACCCATCCCACAGCTGCATCTACGTGCAAATGGGGGCAAATGGCATTGTGCTCAGCCGACTTGCGATCAATGATCTCGCGAATGGCTGCAATATCGTCGATCCCAAAAGCGTCCGTCGTTCCAAAAGTCGCGATTACGAAGGCAATCTTCTTTCCTTCGCGATACAGCGATTCGAGCTTCTCTTCCAGGCGATCCAACCGCATCGCCATCGACGCATCTGTTTCGACAGCATGCAGATTGTCTAGCCCAATCCCTAGCCATCCGGCGAGAGTTGCATTGGAGTAGTGTCCCGCTTGGGAGACAATCCCGACCAGAGGCTCGCCGCCGACACCGCGCCGCATCGCCCCCGGT
>DNPC01000345.1 GCA_003501565.1 Planctomycetaceae bacterium
CTGGTCGCGAACTTCATTCTTACTGGAGCGGCGTCTGGAAGCGGATGATATAACGCTTCAGACGCTTGACCGCGGCTTTTCTGAGGTCTTAGAAGAACCAGTTTTGGGAGTTCCCGATGCGCGTCCGGTCCGACAATACTTGATCGAATTGACTTTGGATGGGTATCGTCGCCATGTCCGTGCCGCCGACGATGTTCAGCGCGGAAGTTTGCGACAGGCCGACGCACTTTCCAAAGCGGCGAAACTGTCACGCGAACTAGACAAGTCCTCAACCGAATCGCGAAAACTACTCGAAGAAGCACTCGCAGTTTGTGAGAAGTCTGCGCTAGTTGACGGCGACGGGGAGAACAACGATAGCCAAGTCGACTACCTCCGGGTGCACTCGGATATTCTTGTCCAATTGGGCGTTCTCGATGTCGCCGACGGCTCTTTGGAATCAGCCAAATCCAGATTTGAACATGCCGAACGACTGAGGAGTGACTGGGTACAGCGGGTAAAGGGGGAACCAGCCGAAGCAGAGGCGATACGCAAGCTGGCCAACGCGATGATGAACCAGGGAATCGTATTGCGGCGACTAGAAGAGTATGGGCAAGCTGAGGCTAAGCAATGGAATGCGCAGACGTTGCGAAACGAGCAAATTCACGCGGGCAAACGAGATGCTAAATTAAGATTTGATACAGCGAAAGCCAACACCAATCTCGCTCTGTTGGCAGCGACCGAAAACAACTTTACCGAGGCGCTTGATCGGTGCACCCAGGCAGTCGCACTGTTTGAAGAACTGGGCGTTGAAAGAGCCAATGATGTGCGCGTTTGGGGTGGGTTGGCCGACGTGCTGCTGCTTCAAGCCGATCTGCTCATTCAGTCCGATAACAGCCTCGCCAGGGGAACCAATGTTCACCGGGACGGTGCTATCGATTCACTTCTGGATGCGATCGGTATTCTCGACAACCTTGCCCAGACATCACTGAACCATCCACTATCGGCACTTGAATACCTGGAAAATGGACAAGCTGCACTATTCCTGTGTTGGGAGGTTGCCAGCCAAGATCCAGATTCAGTCGCAACCGATGATCTGCAAGTAAGCTGGGCCAACCTAGCCGAGAAACTTAACGTCTTATTGCAGCGTGAAATCGAGGATCCCGATGTTCAGGATCGTGCGAAAATTCTTCAAGTCCAGCTCTTGCTAGTCAAATCTAGCTTGTTTGATTCTGCCAAAGAGTCGCTCGCTACGCTGGACAAAGCCGCAGCAATCGCAAACGAATTGGCGAACAGCGGACGTGCTTCTGCCGATGCAGCTAAATTTGAGCTCGAGCGTATCGATTTCCATCGCCAGCAGTTTATCGAGGGAAAGTAACACACCTTGAAAACCACATGGCCTAGCTGAACTCAGTTTTTGCGTGCTTGCCCTGCCAGCCACTGGTAAAGTTCGGGAGTGTTGTAGGCCTCGGTCCAGGCATCGTGAGCCGCATCGGGATAGACCGTCAATCGAACATCACCCCCCGCCGCTTTGAGTGCCCGAACCATTCGCTCGGACTCCGAAACCGGTATGACAGGATCCTTGGCACCGTGAAATACCCATGTAGGAAGATCTTTGATCCGTTTCACGTACGGCTGTGCTCCTCCGCCGCTGATGGGTACCAGCGCCGCAAAACGATCAGGATTTTGAATCGCGAGACGCCACGCCCCATATCCGCCTCGGCTCAGCCCAGTCAAATAGATTCGCCTGGAATCGACCTTCAACTGTGTGTCTAATTCGTCCAGTAGGCGGCTCAATGCCTGGTCATCCCAGAATTGTGTTTCACTTGGGTTCTGCGGCGCTACTACAATCATCGGCATCGAAGCGCCCTGGTCGAGGAGCTTCGGTGGTCCATGCTTTTTGACTTTCTCAAGTTCCCCGCCACCCTCACCACCGCCATGCAAGAAAAGCATCAAAGGCCATTTGTCTTGCGTTTCATAAGCTTCTGGCAGGTAAAGCCAATATCGAAGCCTTGTTTGACCGGCCGCAGCGCTCTGCTCCCGCGGAACGAGCTCCCCGGTGCGACCACTGTCAATCGACCAAAGTGTTATCACCAGGAAGCCGCAAAACATGGCGAACTTGCCGCAGTGCAGCAGTTCTCGCCCTAAGCGCGGGGCTTTGAACACCGTGCAGGGCGGGGCTCCGCATGCTACGTAGAACGCTCTAGTGTGCGTTGAAATTGGATTTGTCACAAAGGCTTCCTAAGGCTCAAGTTTCAATCTTGGTAGGGGGAGATTTCCTGATTCGTCGATAGCTATCTTCTCGAACGTCAAATCAAGGTTTGGCCTAGTGGTTGTAGTCCCCAAGCCAAAGCGGTAGTCTGACGACGTGCTCCGCTCTGTGAATCATAACGTAGAAATAGATCGATGCTGCCGTTAAGACGCAATTTAGTACTGTCACTGTTCTTGCTTCAGACGCTCTGCTGCATGTCGCTGCAATGCCCTGCTCAGGGACAAGAATCCAACGATCCCCAGACGGCAGGATTGGGCGTGGTGCAGGTTCATAATCGAACGCTTGCCCATGCACATAACGACTATTTACACAAGCGCCCGTTGATCGACGCCATTGAGAACGGGTTTTCCAGTGTCGAGGTAGACATCTTCCTTGAGGGTACAGAACTGCTGGTCGGACACGACCGGGGGCAACTACGCGAGGGGCGTACTATTGAAGTGCTCTATTTGGATCCGCTTCGAAGAATCGTAAAGTCGAACTCAGGCTATGTTGTTCATCCTAAAGAAACTTTCACGCTGCTGGTCGACATCAAGTCCAACGGCGAAAAAACCTATTCGAGACTGCATGATGTTCTGAGCGAATATCAAGCGATGCTTACCGAAACCAAGAATGGAAAGACTGAAGTACGCCCGATCGAGGTTATCATCTCGGGAGCAAGACCGATCAAACTGATCGCGAGTCAGAAAATTCGATGGGCAAGCGTGGACGGTCGGATTTCCGATCTCGATTCAAGCGCACCACCGCACTTAATGCCGCTGATCAGCGATCGGTGGAGCAGGCACTTTTCGTGGCAAGGACGAGGCGAATTCCCGGCCGATCAGCGAAAGCAACTGGTTGACTGGGTAGAGAAAGCTCACGGGCAAGGGCGTCGCGTTCGCTTTTGGGCTACTCCGGAAAACGAAGCCGTTTGGCAAGCGCTGAGCGATGCGAAAGTTGACCTAATAAACACTGACCAGCTGGAAGAGTTATCTGCCTTTCTGAAACTGCGCAACAGTCAATAATTACGGGTTCACCTACCAACCACGCGACCCAAGGAGGCGACCTAAGTCCTGGTACCACCTGCGAACGGTTACCGATTCAGGCGGTTACCAATTCAGGCGACAAGATAAGCGAATGTCGGCTTCCAGTTGTTCAACTTCTCGGATTTCAACTCCCGGCGTATCCTTGAGTCGTTCGAAGCCCAGCCCTGCAACCGGCGTTGCAGCATTCGCACCGCCGACAATTTTTGCACCAACGAACACTTCGCATTGATCGATCAACTTTTGATCAAGCAGACTGCCCAGGATCTGGCCACCGCCTTCGACCAAGATGTTCGTTGCCTGACGTTCCTTCGCCAACCAACGGAGAAGAGCCGGTAACCGTCCATTTGAATCGTCCGCGTCACTTCGCCGAACAACGACTCCCAAATCTTCTAGCCGTTGTTGCGAGGCATTGCTCGCGTCCGAACCGCACCAGAGAACCGTAGGCGTCACGCGAGCCGTCTGTGCCAGTTTCGAAGTTGGGCTCAGCCGGAGCTGTGAATCGACAACCACACGCACGGGCGTCCGAGGTGGATTATCAATCCCACGTACGGTGAGACTCGGATCGTCAAGTTCCGCGGTACGTCGCCCAACGACTATGGCGTCCATGCGTGAACGCAATTGGTGCACCCACTGGCGACTTGCCGCCGAAGAAATCCACTGGCTGTCACCTAAACGTGTCGCGATTTTCCCGTCCAGAGTCATAGCCCACTTTGCAATCACCCAGGGCCTTTGCTTTGTCACACGGGTTAGATACGCATGATTCAACTCACGGACATCGTCACGATTTAGAACTTCTACGCGTACGCCATGTTCGCGGAGGAGCTTGACGCCGCGTCCGGCGACTTCCTCGTAGGGGTCAAGCATCCCAACGACAACTCGCCGAATTCCTGCCTCCAGAATAGCGTCGGTGCAAGGCGGTGTACGTCCATGATGGCAGCACGGTTCCAGAGTCACGACCATTGTTGAATCCGCCAGCCGCCCGCGATCGGCATCAGCAACATTCGCTAGTGCATCGCGTTCTGCATGAGGACCACCACACCGCCGGTGGTAGCCTTCTGCGATGATTCCTGCCGAATCCAAGATGACGCAGCCAACCATCGGATTTGGCTCGGCGTGCCCTACACCGCGACTGGCGAGTGCGATTGCTCGCTTCATTGTTTCGCGTGCGATTTCCGGCGATAGCGACATAGTTGCCCATCTGCTGACACAAAAAGCGACACGGAATGGATGCAACGAACTCCCAGGCTGCCGTCCAACCGGAATCAACGGAACTTCAGTCCTAACGAGCTGAGACGATTTTCAGTCTCTTGCATAAGCGCATCTTCGTCAGCCTCGGTCGGCGCTTCATAAGTCACAGAGAAACGCAGGTACGGCCCCGCTTCGCTCCATGGGACGGTGATGATCGACGACTGTGCGATTAAGTGCTGACTGGCCGCTTCAGCATCGGAAAAAGTCTCTCCTGAGTCGGTGCTAGTCGGTGCTTTCGTGTACAAAAAGTACGTTCCACCAGGCATTTCGCAATCGAAACCAACGCGACGAAGCATTGCAACCAGCTTCTCCAGCCGCCGACGATACTTCGTCCGCACGCCATCGGGAATCGAGTCATCATCCAAGCCAGCTGCCGCCGCCTTTTGAATCGCCGGGAACTGCCCACTATCGCAATTGTCTTTGACATCTGCGAACGCTGATACGATCGTTGGGTTGCCACAAACCCAACCAATCCGCCAACCGATCATATCGAAGCCCTTGCTCATCGAATGGACTTCAACGCCAACATCTTTAGCACCAGGTACACTCAAGAAACTCAACGGTTCACCGTCAAAGCTAAGTACGATGTGCGCAGCGTCTTGTACAACGATGAAATCGTGCTGCTTGGCCAGCTCGACAACGCGACTATAGAATTGTTCGGTAGCAGTTTTTCCCGTTGGACTGTTGGGGTAATTCAGGACGAGAATCTTCGTCCGCGCCCAAGTTTCTTCGTCGACAGAATCGAAGTCCGGAAAGAAGTCGTTTTCTTTCAGCAGCGGCAATGGGTGGACTGCACCGCCGTAGTACTTTGTGTGAGTTCCGGCGACAGGGTAACCCGGTACCGTCATTAGCGTGATGTCACCAGGATTGATAAAACACGCCGGCAACATCGAAAGTGCAGTCTTGCTGCCGATGCAGTGGTTGATTTCTGTATCAGGATCGAGCTCGACTCCCAATCGCCGCTTCATGAAACGGGCAGCCGCCTGTTTATACTCGTCAATCCCGTTGTCGGCGTAACCTCGGTTTTCGGGCAAGTTGGCTTCGGTCGCCAGTCGCTCGCGAACGGGTGCCGCAGCCATGGAATCATTTTCACCAATCCCAAAATCAATGAGAGTGCGATCAGGATAGTCAGCGAGTGCCTTGCGCTTGGCGCGCTTAATCTTTTCGAATTTGTAAATCTCCGTGCCTTTGCCGTATGACGCGCCGCCGATACGATCAGCAAACAGCTGCTGAAAATAGGGATCCGACATTCCGTGTTTATCCGTCACGAGGGAAAGTGTAGGAAAAATTGAGTAAGATGAGAGCCGCAGTTGCTGACTCGCTCGACACTAACTTACCCAGCTTGCTCCGTTAGGCAAGGCAGGACATGTTGGCGAACCTTCGATGTTCCTACGTCACATGAATCTGTGGCACGGCGTTACTGTCGCACGGAACTACCTGAAGGACTAGGAACGGATTCGCAAGAGGCTGTTCGGGAAACGACCGAGGTCATGACACAACGCCAACAGAGCGCCAACCCACGACAACTTATCAAGCTGCTTGATACCCAGTCTGGCCCGATGGCAGTGCTCGACCCAGCGGCTCGTCTCATCTTTGCCAACGCCCAGCTTTGCAAAGTTGCAAACGTAAACGCGAAGGAACTGATTGGTAAGATCTGCAGCTGGACCAGCGCGTCCGATCACGGCGATCTTCAACAAGTTTTATCGCTGCTGACTCCACCGGCAAACGCCTTGGCTGGACATGTTGCGGTAAGAAGGCTGACTTCTCCGCCCTTCTTTGGCTCCGACATCTCGGCAGAGTTGTTTATTCCGTTGCCAGGCGATCCAGACATCCCGGGAGCAATCGTTGTCGTACTGGGACACTGGGACACAATTCGAGATTCGTTCGCTCATGTTTACGAGACACTCCAGCCCTCGGGACTAGCTGCTCGCGATGAAGAAACGGTCCTGGTGGAGTTGCGTTCGAAGTGGCAACTTGGGGAAACACCACCCACCCTTGTCGGTGCAAGTGATGCGGTCGCATTAGCCTCCAGTAGAGCTAGAATCGCCTGTGAAAGCAGTTGTTCGTTGGCTCTTATTGGTCCAGCGGGGAGCGGCCGAAAGAACCTTGCAAAGTCTATCTTTCTCGGCCGATTGAAGCTGGCAAACTTGGCAAGGGAGACTGGAACCTTCCAGATCGTCGACTGCAATGCCAACCACGGTGATCAGTTTGCGGCGCAGCTAGACCTTTTCCAAGGTCGAATCCGAAGCGAGACTCCCGCGATTGCCCAGACCCTATGCGTCTTGAATTTCGAGAACATCGATCCCGCGAGTGAAATGCTCTTGCGAACTTGGTATTCGCGAGTGCAACAACGGGCTTGCATCATGACAGTCACATCAGACGTTGAACGTCTACCCGCGGAGTTGCGGGAGCTCGAAATTGAACTACCGGCTCTTAAGTCGCGACGAAGCGATATTGCACCGCTGATCTCATTTGAATTCTCCAGGCACATCGACATGCTTGGCAGCCGTCCGCGATTGGACGAACGCGCAATGGAACTACTCGAGGCCTACAGTTGGCCGGGAAACGTTGCTGAACTGAGCCGCGTAGTGGAGGCAATTGCAGAGAATATCGCGATGCATGCCGAGGAAACTTCCGATGATCCAAACAACAGCAATGAACTGTTGGAGGTCGCCATCAGGGATCTGCCTTTAGAAATCCAAACGTATTCCGGCAGCCGAAACGCCCGGCAACATCCAACACAGCCGGTCGAGCTCGACCAGGTGCTCGAAGAGGTCGAGCGTGAGGTGATCGCGCGGGCGCTTCGTTTGTCATCTCACAATCGCGCTGCGGCTGCGCGTCTGTTGGGCATCAGTCGTCCAAGACTACTCCGCCGCATTCAACACTTTGGCTTAGATCGAAGAACCGGCCAGGATTTGTCGCAAGAATAAGCCGACAATGTGCCGCGGGGTGCTGGCTAGCTCCGTCAACCAACCCGCTTGAGCGCTCTAGCACTTTCAGTCGATTTCGCGGGTAACAGCACCACGTATCCATTTAACGCACCAGGTGCCATGGCCCCATGTGCTAGGATACGTTCTTACGAAATCTGGTTGGCTGGCGAAGGAAACTCGAGTGTTTAGATCCGGCAAAGACTTAAGACTACCTGGCTGCCGATGGATTGCGATCCCTGCGGCGTTTTTGGCATACGTCTTCTTGATTGAGGTTGCACCAAGTGCAGAACCCATTGCTCGTCCCAATATATTGATTGCAATATCTGATGATCAAAGCTACCCCCATGCGTCGGCGTATGGTGAACCAGTTGTTCAGACACCAGCGTTTGATCGTGTAGCCCGAAGCGGCGTGTTGTTCAACAATGCGTTTACGCCCTGCCCAGGTTGTAGTCCAATGCGGGCTGCGTTCTTGACGGGACAGCACGTTTGGCAGATTCGCCACGCAGGTACACATGCAAGTTCTTTCCCAAAGGAACTCAAGACGTTTACAGGCGAACTTGAAAAGGCCGGTTACCGCATTGGTTACACCGGTAAGCCCTGGGGTCCCGGGAATCATCGCGTTTCCGGTTGGGAGCAAAATCCCGTGGGAAAGTCGTACTCGAAACTAAAAACGAAATCACCACCCGGCATTAGCGCGACCGACTACGCGAAAAATTTCGAAGCGTTTTTGGACGAGCAATCGTCTACCGCGGGCCCGTTTTGTTTTTGGTATGGCGGCCATGAGCCACATCGCAGTTTTGAAAAGGGCGCTGGCAAGAAGGCCGGCTTGGACCCTGCATCGGTCCGTGTACCCAAGTTTCTCCCCGACAGCGACGAGATCCGAGCTGACCTGACCGACTACTATGCTGAAATCAACTGGTTCGACTTGCACCTTGGCCGAATGCTGGACAGCCTCCAGGAACGAGGAATCCTAGAGAACACACTCGTTATCGTTACCAGCGACAACGGAATGGCATTTCCACGCGCAAAGGCGAACTTGTACGAATACGGCATTCACATGCCACTCGCGATCGCTTGGCAAGCCGGTCCGGTCAGTGGGGGCATTCAGGAGGATGCTCTGGTCAGTTTGCTGGACGTAACAGCCACCGTTTACGCAGCGGCAGATGTCGCCGAGCCGGCCGGACAACCTCTTTCCGGTCGGTCACTGCTGCCACTGCTTTCACAAACAACTTCGGCTGCTGAACCGAATGAGAGTCGGCAAGCAGTTTTCGCAGGCCGCGAACGCCATTCATCGTCACGGTTCAATTCACTGGGCTATCCCTGTCGTTGCGTTCGCACCAAAGAGTACCTGTACATACGCAACTTCAAACCAGAACGATGGCCCGCAGGTCCGGGGCAGAAATATTCATCGGCGAAGTTCAATCAAGCTGGTGAATTGGTCGAGACGACTCTTGGTCCGGCCCACGGAGGCTACCATGACATCGACGCCTGCCCCAGTTTATCTTGGATGATTGCTAACCGGGAAAAGCCAAACGTAAAACCCTATTTCGAAGCCGCGGTAGCGTTGCGGCCCGCCGAAGAGTTGTATTCGATTGGCAATGACCCGGCCTGCATGGTCAACTTGGCCGACTCAGCCGAACATGCTGCCGAGTTGCAATTGCATCGCAAGATACTCATGGATGAGCTGCATCGCACAGGCGATTTACGTGCAATTGCACCGGACCAAGGCGATGAATGGGAAACATATCCTCGCTATAGCGGCCTGCGATGGTTCCCCATTCCTCAATGGGCCAAGGAGAATCCGAGTTCTGTCCCTGAACAAACTTGGCTGGACGAGCGCAGACCGAGAGACTAACCCCAACTGTCTTGCCCTGTCGAGCTGGCCCTGTCGATTCCCCACATCGAGCTGGCTGGTTCGTCCACCGCTACCAGTTAGAGGCTTTTAAGAAACTTGATCGCGTTGCTCAGTTCCGTTAGTGCATCGCGGCTTGCGGGTCGATCGACAACAAACCAGCCGCGATACGGAACGTCTTCAAGCACCGCAAGTATTTGTTCAAACTCAGCGCTACCTTGGCCTAGTGGAACACTTAGACCGCGGCCAAGGCTCAGGTCACGCACACCGTCGCAAGCGGTAACACTCAAGATCCGTGCGGCTGCAGCTTTAGTGCTTTCGCCCGAGAAATTCTGCTGGACGATCAACGAACCAGGATTGTAAGCGACGCCAATTGCCCTTTCCGGCAGTGAATCCAGCAGCTCCACCAGTCTCTCAACAGGTTCACTACCGGTTTCACAGGCCAGCAATGTTCCAACGTGCTGACCAAAGTGTGCCAGATCTGCCAAACTCTCCTGCAGCTGCCCGTAGGCCACACTTTCAGTATCTTCGGGAATCATCCCCACCGAGTTTACGAGCACACGCGTACCAAGCCGGTACGCCGTCTTCATCGCCGCCTTCGTCGCGTCGATCCTCCGCTCCAAATCATCCGCCACATCGTATCCTCGCCGCGTCTGGAACCTGGCTGTTGCAACCTGCAGATTCAGATCATTCATTACTTTCTTCAATTGCCGAATCCCTGTATCGGTAATTTCCTTCGGCCAGTGCGAATTTCGTAGATCGATTTCTACCCCACTCGCGCCCAATCGATGAGCAGTGTGCAAAGCTTGCTTGAGTGGTTGATTCAGGCAACCTAACCCAACCGCAATATTTAGTTCTGGCACAATGATTCCTCAGGCGTTTCCAGCGAAGATCCAGTACGTCCGCGCGACGACGGCTTTGGCCAGTATTGTGCTCAATTTCGTTGTGCTCGCTAGCGTCAACGCACAAGATCTGCTCAGCGAATTAGTCGCTCGCTGGGACTTCCAACAAGCCGAAGATCGCAACATGGACCTCAAGCCAGACGGCTGGCGGAGGGTTCTAGACCAAGAACACCCGGTCTACATAGATCTAACGATTGCTCCCCGCGACCAAGAAGCCGGCCAAGCAGCCAAAGAAGCTCAGCGGACTTTGGCAGTGATTATGCACCGAATTAAAACCGGTGATTTCCAGAGCAACTACGTTCCAGAACGCCTTCCACCAGAGTTGGCCAGCTTCATGGATCGCTACGTCTTGCACAAGTGCCTGCATGTCAAGATGGACGGCGGGTCCGCCGAACGCGTTTCTCCCCACTTTCCAATTGATGCCCGGTTCGCGTACAGCCTGCAAGGCAGCATTCAAACTCAGAACTTGCACGGCCATCGTGCGTGGATTGAGTTACAGCTACTAGATGAAAACATGGCGGTTGTGGAAGTACAACGCACCGCCTTTACTTCAGGTACTTCACCCTGGAAACGCTACGAAACTCTAGGGGCCTCAAATCCGTCACGGCGCCTCAAATGGGGAAGGGTACACGTCAAAGTTGAACCCGATCCGAAAGCGCTACACTTCGTTGGCACCGCCAGCTTCGACACGATTGAGGTCTATCGACTACCACGGTTGAGTCTCACAACGGAGCTCCCCCAACATATCGCTGCTCCTGGGCAGCCGTTCGAAGTGGTTTGCACCGGCATGGGGCTCAGGAAAGCCAACTCAGAAGTGCTGTTCACGCTGCACGATAGCGATGACAACCTTGTCAAGAAACAACAAGTTCGACTTCGGCGGCTTGAAGTTACACCATCGCCTAACAGCTTAAAAGATGACCAAAGTAATCCCCCACCTGGCCTGATGGTTGAGCAATCAACCAGAGTCTACGATGGAGCTGCCACTTGGGGTATCACTCTCGATTCACCGGGACTCTATCGAGTGCGTGTGGATCTAGGAAACCGAAGTATCGACAGCCGGTACCGCGAAATACTACTCGCTGTCATGCCGCCAGAGCAACGCATCAAGGCAGGTCCCTTCAGTTGGTCGATCCCCGAGTTTGGCAATTATCTACAGCCCGAGGATCTACCATCATTTGTTGGTCGATTTGGTGCATCCCGAGTCAAAGTACCAGCCTGGTTTGACGCAGAAGACATCGACACTCCCAAACGACTTGGGCGGATGGTTGACCAGCTACAAGAAATTGGCACGCGGACCATTGGCCGTCTCGATACGCCACCGGCGTCGTATGGGATCAACGGAGATGATCAAACGCTCGCTCTGGCAATGTTGCGCGAACGTGCGTCCTGGGAAGAAATGATCGCCCCAGTTCTCACGAAAATGGGGATGAAGATGACGTGGTACCAAATCGGCGACGACGACGACCTGAGCCTCATGAGCCACGAAGACGTATCGACTCTGCTCACCGATGTACGTCGGCGGATGCAAACCTATTCCCAAGAGCTTCGCTTGGCGCTGAATTGGAATTGGCTAAGCGAAGTGCCTATGGACGAAAACGCTAGCTGGAATGCAACACACTACCGCACCTCCCCGCCGCTGGCTGCCGCCGAGTTGGCTGCAAACCTCGAAGGTGAAGGCCAGAGTCACGAAACTTGGATCAACTTCGATCCCCTAAATCGTTCAGAATATTCTCTGCTGGACCGAGTCCGCGACTTCGTCGAACGCGCTATTGTGATTAAGCGTAGCAATGTCGATGCAGCGTTTCTGACGCAGCCAATGGATCCAGAGACTGGAATTCTTCTACCCGACGGAACCGTCGGCGAAATGTTGTTGCCGTGGCACACGATCGTCTCCAACCTAGGAGACGCCACCTACGCGGGGAGTATCCAATTACCCGGAGACAGCACAAACCACATTTTCGAATCCAACCAAGGTGGGTTGATGGTGCTGTGGAGCGACAAACCACGTATCGAACAACTGTATCTAGGCGAAGACGTCAGCGCGATCGATATTTGGGGCAGAGAAGTCAACGTCGAGTCGACTCGGGCGGCTCACAATGGCGCACCGGAACAAGCAATCAAAGTAACGAAATGGCCCATTCTCGTGCGCGGAATCGATATGAATGTCGTTCGTTGGCGGCAAAGATTCAGCGTAAACCTGACGCACCTGGCGAGTACACTTGGCGTTGAACAGCTATTACCGTTCACGATGGAAAATGCTTTTTCGCACACCGCTACCGGTGAATTGAGCTTGTACAGCCCGCTGCTGCTTGGAAAAGCGCGGGCCAAAAACCGCTTCGAATTACGTTCCGCTGGACAGATGCAACGACAACTGCAACTGGCGGTGCGCAACGATGCCTCGGCTGGACAGCACAAGCTACGTTTCGATTTCGATCTAGCAGCCGATCGCAGCTATCGTTTTGCCGTTTACCGTTCTATTCGACTTGGACTCGGCGATGTCGAGTTTTACTGGGACGCAGTTAAAGTTGACGACCACCGCGTTGAACTGAGACTTGAACTGCAGAATCATACAGCACAAGACGTACACTTCGATTGCAAGATATTTCCCGTCGGTCGTGCATATCATCGTATGAATATCATGAATGCCTCGCCGGGTGTGACCCTCAAGCAAAAGATGGTTCTCTCCCCGACAACGGAAAATGGGGACATCCGCATTCGCTGCGAGCAAATTGGTGTCGGCAGAATCCTAAACTACAGAATCAAGGTCGCGGATCCTGAGGAATCTAGTGCCAAGAACTCTGAGCCCGATTCGATTTCGGCTGGCTAGCAATTGGGCAAGCTGGAGGGATGCAGCATCTTGTGTAAGCACAAGACGAAACGGAACCTGCAATCACGGCGGTTGTGCACGTAAGTAATTGTTCTCGTCAATTCTTCGCTTTGACGCTCATCGGAAATCGGGCCCGGCGTCGCAGGCACAGCAGCGATCGGCCTGAAATTTGAGGCTCCAAGATAAAGGCATGCCGGACAAGCCATGCCGGACACGCCACTTTGGCCAATGCCCGGCATGCTTGTTTTTTAACGAACGCTAAGCGGCTGGCTTGAGATAGCTCGCCAGATGCTGGGCACGCACCGGATTTTGCATTTTGGCCACAGCCTTAGCTTCGATCTGACGCACTCGTTCCCGTGTGACTTTAAAGATCCGCCCCACTTCTTCCAAAGTGTACGAATAACCGTCCACCAGGCCATATCGCAAGCGGATGATCTCACGCTCACGATAGGTGAGTGACTTAAGCAAGACATCGATCTTATCCCTCAGCAAACCATTGCCTGCATTGCGAATGGGATCATTGCCATCAACGTCTTCGATAAACTCACCAAAGCTGCTGTCTTCTCCCTCACCCACCGGTCGGTCAATGCTGATTGGGTGCCGACCGATATCGAGTACACGCCGGACTTCCTCTAGCGGTACGTCAGTTTGCGCCGCGATCTCCTCCATTGATGGCTCACGCTTGAGCTTCTGGACGAGTTCTTTTTGCACATTCCGCAAACGGCTCAGAACGTCAATCATATGCACCGGAATTCGAATTGTCCGAGCTTGATCCGCAATCGCACGAGTAATGGCTTGACGAATCCACCACGTCGCGTACGTCGAAAACTTGAATCCGCGTCGATACTCGTATTTATCAACCGCACGCATCAGCCCGGTATTTCCTTCCTGAATCAGGTCCAGGAAACTCAGTCCACGATTGCGGTACTTTTTGGCAATTGAAACCACCAGGCGAAGATTGCCCTGCGAAAGCTCACGCTTGACGCTTTCAAACTCGCCGTAATGCTTGCGGACTTCCGCAATACGGTTCTTGAGACTTCGAGGACTTTCCTGAGTCTGCGCGATCAAACGACGCAGCTCTTTGCGAAGTCGTTCGGCTTCGAAATGCTTCAGCGGTTGATTGTCTAGCTCGGCGATCCTGCCTTTCAAGGCATCCATCCGCTGCGAGATTTCCTCGAGTTGCTCGAGGTTAGGAACCACACGCCGGGATCGTAAGCTCAGCTCTTCTGCCAGGGTAATGCATTTCGTTCTTAGGCTGCGGTAACGTTTTACCAACTCTGCCTTCTCTTTCGCCGTAATCGACTTGCGGACGATCTGAGAGAATGTCTTCCGTTTGTGGACAATGAGCTCCCGCAGTGTTCGTAGGTTGTGCGGCATTCGCGCGGAGATTTGCTCTTTGGTAAGACGCTCAGTAAGTGAAACCTTGATGGTTCGATCAAACGGTAACTTGCCTTCGTGAACCCGACGCAGAATCGCTACAGTTTGTCGAAGAGCGAGGTCGTTTCCAAGCAGGCAGCGACGAAATCGCTTGCGGGTGATTTCGATCTTCTTCGCCAGCGCGATTTCTTCGTCGCGGTTAAAAAGAGGAATTTCCGCCATCTGATTTAAATACAAGCGAATCGGATCTTCGCTGAGCTTCGAATCGGATCCAGTGGCGGATGCATCGAAACGTTCTTCCTCTTCTTCGAGCGTCTCTTCAGCGATCGCGGGTAATGTCTCAACCGCTTGAGGCTGAGCGACCGCACCATCGGGTGCTTTGTCGCGGAGCTCAATCCCCTTCTTGTCCAACTCTACCAAGAGGTTGTCAAGCTTTTCGCTGCTATTATCTTCGTCGGGGAGGTATTGGCCTACCTGTTCATAGGTCAGATAGCCTTGGTCGCGGCCGGTTGAGATAAGTTCGCGCAGCTTACAATCCATTACTTCCACGGTTCAACTCCTTTTGAATCGTCGGCGGTGACAACCTATCCGATGGAGCGGCAGGTTGCGATCTGATTGGGAACCCATCCTTGCTTCAGTGTCGCAGTGACAGTAGCTGCCACGAAAAACACTGCTTGAGACCTGGTTAGGTGGCGGGTCTCAGTATGCCGGCAAACAATTACTAAACAGAGTACGCGAGTTCCTCAGGTCGAGTGGGTCTTCCGCTGTGCTCCGACCGACTTCATTGTCCAGTCGAGAGTTAATTGCGGCAATTGTGACCGAGTGAACTACTCCGATGCATTCTCCTGCTCATAACTTGCGTCATCGGGCGTGGCCGTTTCTTCGGACGTTGGAATCTGTTGTTCCGAACCAGTCGACGAAGCGGCTTCATTTATCCCGTGTCGCAATTTTGCTTGCCTAATCACGTCCTGCAGCATGCTTAACTCCTCTTCCTCGGAAGCCGCATTCTGCAGTTGTTGTAGCTGGGCCTGTTGTCGTAAAGCATCTTGGCGCTGCCCCATCCGGAGCGTCAATACACGCAAGCGATCCTCAGCGGAATCGTTGGTTTTCTCCATTTTTGCAATGGCTTGCTCGTGCAGGGTTACCAATAAGCTTTTTAGTGTTGAATCCTCCAAATTGGTTAACACATTATCAAACTCCAGCGACTCTCCGCTGAACTCGAGTTGTTCGTACGCCGACAGCATTCGCTGCGACGCCTCGCACTCAAGCCAGCCCGCTTGCACTCTCTCGAGTGCGAGCGGGGCAACTTGCGGTGCCACCACAATCAATTCCAACAGTTCTCGTTCAAAGGGCGACAGGTCACCCGGCCGCAAGACACGATTCTTCACTTCTGGTTCATCACGTGCACGGCGATTGCTGTAACGTGATTGCCGATTACGGAGTTCCGTAAGCCGCTGCCGTAGGTTTTCTTCCGGCAACGAAAACTTCCTAGCCAGTCGCGGCAACACCTGATTTTGCCTGAGGCGAAACTGGTCGTTACTGATCAGACCACTATGTGGAACTTTCGCCAGAAGCTCGAGCATCTGCTCCACCGCCTGATTGGCGCGATGGGTGTCAATCAGCGGATCAAAACCCGTGGTAGCACGACGCATCTTGAATTCGAGAGCATCTACCGAGCTGGCGATAAGCGAATTTAGCTGCTCGAGCCCATGCTTCTGCAGATAGTCAGCCGGATCCATTCCATCGGGCAATGAAAGTACACGCACGTCCATTTGTGCGTGCAGAAAAAGCTCAAGGACATCATCACTTCGGCGCTGCCCCGCTTCATCACCATCCAGCAAAAGCACAACAGTATCACAGTAGTGCCGTAACATTCTTAGATGTGCTGCCCCGAGCGCCGTACCCAGCACTGCGACCGCATCGTCAACGCCACTCTGGTGCGCAAACATGACGTCGGTATAGCCCTCCATCACGATCGCTCGCCGAGCGTGCCTCATGTTGGTGCTAGCGATGTCGAAACCGTACAGCTGCTTGCTCTTTTGAAACAGCGTGGTCTCACGCGAATTGATATACTTGGCCCCTTCTTCGCCAGGCATTACGCGACCGCCGAATGCAATCGTACGCTTTTCGCGATCACGAATAGGAAACATAATTCGGCCACGAAAGAAATCGTAGTAACCACCACGCTCTTTCTTGCCAGTCAGCCCTGCGGACTCCAGAACACGCGGGGCTAACTTCTGTTTCGGTGCAGCATCCTGCAACGCAGACCAACTGTTTGGCGAAACTCCGACGCCGAACCGCCGAATCGTAGCGTCGGTAAACCCCCGTCCTTTGAGATAGTCGATTGCGACCTGACCTTCTTCGGACTCGTATAGATTCTGCTCGAACCACTTCTGCGCCCACTCAAGCGCGCGGTACATCTCCGTCTTGGTGTCGATGTGTTTCTTGCGGGATCCACCGCCCGGACCTTTTCCGATCGGAATCCCGGCGCGATCCGCGAGAGCTTTTAGGGCTTCACCGAATGTCAAACCCTCGTCTTGCATCAGAAATGCAAATGCATCGCCACCAAGATCGCATACCCAACACTTCCAAATCTGTTTTTCAGGATTGACCTGTAGACTCGGCTTCGTGTCGCGGTGCCATGGGCATAGCCCCACGTAATTACGTCCCTGACGCCGCAACTCGAGCTTACTGCCGACAAGATCGACAATATCCGTTGCAGCGCGAACGCGTTCTTTGGTATCTAGGTCGAAGACGAACGACACAGGCACTCCGTTGGCGAGCTAGTCAGCGGGATATCTACTACTCGAAGAATAACGCTACAGAAAATCGTATCAACCGGGCTGCCCGAAAAGCAATTCACACCGGCATCTACGGGACATCGCGGACAGCGAAAAGTCTATCCGCAAAGCATTCATCATCGAGCAGCAATCGCTAGGACCAGGATCGCCGTGTCGCAAAAAAACTCCATTTAACAGCCGCACACGATAGACGCTTGGGTCGCCGCCGTCGCATGTGGATCGCGTAGATTCCGTTTACGCTGCCGTGGAGTATTGCAGAATTGACGCCGCCACGTCAACGCGAGTCAGCAGCTTTTTCTTGCCAATCCCAACTGCGACTTTCCGGTGTAACGAATCAACGGCCAAGCACCACCCAGTCCCCAAAAGCGTCCCCAGCGAATGCCACGGATCCCACACCGCTGGCTCTCAAGTTCCGAGGAGCACTAGGTATAATCAACGTATGCCTGGGAGACAGGTTTTCGATGAATTGTTTGGGGATGCAAATCAGAACAATGTTGACTGCGAACTCGATCTGGCAGTTTTGGTTGCTAGCTCTGAATCGATTAAGGTGTGCGGTTACTGTTAACCCACAAACACTCGGCGTTTGTGGCTGCCGCTTGGTAATGTCAAAGTGCCCTTTATTGCACGTGTTGCTTGCAAGCGTTTCATGCAGCTCGGCACTCAGTTGCGCTCAAGCGAATGCGGATGAAACGAATCCAACCGACGTTCGCGCCCTTCTCATCGAGTATTGCTACGATTGCCATAGCGGCGAAAATGCCGAGGCGAATCTGGCCCTCGACCAACTGAAACCGGATGCATTCGATGGAGCCACGACTCGCGAAAACGCGTTCGATAGTTTGCGAGATGAAGAGACCTTCGCCATCTGGCAGCGTATCTACGACCGCGTGGAAAAACGCGAGATGCCGCCGGAAGATTACGAAGCACTTCGCCCAGATGACTACCAACGCTTTACCAACACGTTACACCAGAGTCTATCCGAGGTACACTTCGCGGAAAAGCAAACTACGCTTCGGCGTTTAAATCGTCGAGAATACACCAACACGCTAAATGATCTTTTCGGAACCAATCTCAACCTGGCTGGCAATTTGCCTGCAGATGGACGCAAACACGAATTTGACACCGTCGGATCTGCACTCGCTGTCTCCATGAGCCAACTCGAACTGTATCTGGAGTCGATCCGAACAGTCATCGACGCGGCCAAGGTCAAATCAATCGCGCCGCCGGAAGTAAAGGTCCTAAGCTGTAGCTACGCGACCACACGTGAGGGTGAAAAGTTCATCGGAGACGTCTGGAAGTTGCTCGATGATGGGTCGGTCGTTTTCTTTCGCAGCGGTGGGTATCCCAGCGGCATGCTGCGAAGTGCGAGTGCATCAACGGAAGGGTTTTATGACATCGAAGTGACCGGATACGCGTACCAATCTACCTCACCGATCACTTTTGCAATCGGCGCAACCACTTTTCAGCGCGGTCTTGAGCGGCCAACATTCGGATATTATTCGTTTGCACCTGGCCCGCCGCAAACGCACAAATTGAGAGTATGGCTACCGCATCGGTACATGCTAGAAATCACGCCCTGGGGCATCCGAGACAAGAAGTACGAGCTCAAGGACGGAGGAATCGCCACGTACACGGGGCCCGGCCTTGCAATCAAAGAAGTCAAGTTGACCGGCCCAATTACCGACGAGTTCCCATCGCGCGGTCACAAGCTGTTGTTCGATGGACTTGACCGCCAAGAGGTCCTGCCCGCACAAAAGAACCAGCGCGAGAAGAGCTGGTACGTTCCAAAATTTCAAATCAACAACACGGATCCACGGGAGGATATCCTTCCAGCGATTACGCGTGTTGCGTCGGCCGCGTTCCGGCGCCCGGTATCCTCGGCGGATTGTGGCGATTACCTGCGGTTATACCGCGAACAACTTGCGGCCGGTGATGACGTCGAACAGGCGTACTTAACCGCCGTCGCTGCAATTTTCTGTTCGCCCGAGTTCCTGTTTCTCACTGAGCTCGGAAGCGAAAACTCAAACTCGCGACTACTCGGCGACTTTGATTTGGCCAGTCGGCTGGCTTACATGCTGACACGGACCGCACCAGACGAGCAACTGCTGGCCGCCGCGGCAGCAGGACGTTTGACCGGCGTTCACGGCGAACTCAGAAGTCAAGCCGAACGTTTATTGGGACCTTCTGCGGATGACCGGTTTATTGTCGATTTTTGCGATTCCTGGCTAAACCTGCGAGAAAT
Organism: Planctomycetaceae bacterium; assembly: GCA_003501565.1. Classification (GTDB taxonomy): domain Bacteria; phylum Planctomycetota; class Planctomycetia; order Pirellulales; family Pirellulaceae; genus Aureliella. Next base: position 19,447 of record DNPC01000345.1, read on the forward strand.
TGATTTCACCAACCCGGACAAGAACTTGTATCCCGAGTTCGACGCGTATTTGCAGTTTTCTATGCTTGCGGAAACGCGTCAGTTCGTGCGAACTCTAATCGCCGACAACCTGCCGATTAAGAACGTCGTCAAATCAGACTTCGCGATGCTCAACAACCGGCTTGCAGTCCATTACGGAATCGATGGTGTCGAGAGCCCCGATATCCGGCGCTTCCTACTACCAAGTACTAGCGTCCGTGGTGGTCTGCTTTCCCAAGGAAGCATACTCAAAGTTTCAGCCAACGGCACGAATACGTCTCCGGTGGTTCGTGGAGTATTTGTCACCGAACGAATTCTCGGACAATACGCCCCTCCTCCACCTCCAGGTGTCAATGGAGTCGAGCCCGATATTCGGGGAGCGTCAACATTACGGCAACTGCTGGAGAAACATCGCGATTCTGATTCATGCAGCAATTGTCATGCTCAAATTGATCCACCTGGGTTTGCCCTTGAGGCGTTCAATCCAATCGGTGGTTGGCGAGACCGGTATCGCAGCTTAGGAAGCGGTGACAAAGTAAACTTGGAAATCCAGGGACGCAAGGTTCGCTACCGCCTAGGCCTAGAGGTTGACGCTAGCGGCAATTTACCTGGCGGAAGTACGTTCGCCGGTTATGCGGAGTTCCGCGACCTACTTGCAAAACAACAAGACGCACTGGCGAAGAGCCTGATTTCGAAACTACTGACCTTTGGGACCGGACGTGAAATGGGATTTTCCGATAGACCAGAGATCGACAAGCTGGCTAATCAAGCTGGTCAGCTTGGATACGGTGTTCGTGATATAATTCTGTTGGTGATCGACAGTCAGTTATTCCGTGCAAAGTAGTTCGCTAACCCACTCAGACAATTAGCTGACTAACGATAATGAGTTTTGCTGGTCCTTTTGATTTACCGTCGCAACCAAGGCGTTACTGATTGCTGGACTAGCCTGTCTTCTGAGCTCTGGAGAATTGCATCTACGCATCAGTTTCAGATCGCTCGCCTTAGCACGCTGCCAAAGCCCTAATCTCGGTCGGCTCTAGCCGAAATCCGATGTTTTGTACCTCCAGACACCACGCTGACTGACATATTCATAATCGCAACTATTCGCAGAGTTCCTGTCATGGCCAATATCCACGTCCGTCCCCGGCTAAGCCGACGCAGCGTCCTGCGAAGTGGTACTGCAGCGATTGCCCTGCCGCTGCTGGATGCGATGCTACCTGGCAGGATTGGTTCTCAAGCACTTGCTGCGACGGAGCCAAGCATCGATAAGCCACGTCGCTTCGTTGCAATTTGTGCAACGCTGGGATTTCACACGCCGAACCTCTTTCCACAAACTCCAAAGCAGAAACTGACCGGGGACGAATCTCCCTACCTGCGAATGCTCGCGGACAACGTCGATCGCATCAGTTTGTTCTCGGGACTCTCGCATCCAGATCAACAGGGTAACAACGGGCACGCTTCGGAGCTTACCTGGCTGACCTCCGCCCGGCGCCCAGGACTTGCCGGATTTAAGAACTCAATATCGATTGACCAATTACTTGCGAGCCGGGTTGGACTCCAAACCCGCTTTCCAAGTTTGGTATTGAGCAGTAGCGGACGGAGTATGTCGTGGTCACGCTCAGGAGTAGAAATCCCGGGGGTGTCTTCACCTGCGAAGCTGTTCAAGAGTCTGTTCGTCGAAGGAACGCCGGCACAGAAAGCGGATCAGATCAGACAGATCCAACGTGGGCGTAGTATCCTCGACACGCTCAATACGCGAAGCACTAGTTTCCGCAAACAACTCGGCCACGATGACCTCCAAAAACTGGAGCAGTACACCACATCTGTAAGGGACCTAGAGCAACGCCTTGTTCAATCCGAAGATTGGGTTGCACGTCCCAAGCCCAAGATTGAAGTGACTGCTCCCCAAGACATCCGAGACAAACTGTTGGCGATCGAGCGTCAAGAGCTACTATTCGACATGATCGTCCTAGCGCTGCAAACGGACTCGACACGCACCATAACACTCCAGCTGAGTGGGATGAATGCGATTCCAAAGATCAACGGAGTCTCAACGGATTGGCACAACCTATCTCACCATGGCAAAGATCCCGACAAGATTGCCGAACTGCAGATTATTGAGGAGGCAGAGTTTGCCGCATTCAACCGTTTCTTGAGTAAGCTGCGTGCCGTTGAGGAGGCTGGCCAAAGCTTGCTTGACAGCACAACAGTTTTGTATGGTTCCAATCTTGGCAATGCATCGGCACACAACTGGCGTAATCTGCCAATCGTCGTTGCCGGTGGTGGTTTCCCTCACGGTGGTTACCACGCATTGGATGCTGATGAGAACACCCCCCTAAGCAACTTGTTTCTGACCCTGGCCGAATCGGTAGGTGTGTCGCTAGATTCGTTCGGCAGCAGTACTGGTAAACTCACCTGGAGCTAGCCGGTTGTGCAAGACATTCCCCCTGAACACTTTAGTGATGGACCTCACGTAATCAAAGTCGGTGGGAGCTTGTTGGGCTGGCCGAACCTCTGCACGGCCTTCCATCACTGGTGCGAAACGCAGCCGGATCCGCAAAAGAAACTCGTGATTGTCGGCGGCGGCAAGATCATCGATGCTGTGCGTGAACTCGACCAGATCCACAAATTCCAAGCCGACGCAGTGCACTGGGAATGCGTAAGGCTGCTCTCGAACACAGCCCGACTTGCCGCCAGTATTCTAGGCGGCTTGAAAATCCTCGACTCTCCGCAGAAGCTGCACGAATTTAAAGAGTCAAGCGATGCGGAAATGGCTATTTTGGATCTCGCTGCCGTATCTTCTGTCTTGAATCTCCCAACTGCCTTGCCGCATACATGGGACACGACCACCGATGCACTGGCTGCGCAAGTGGCGAGAATCGTTGGCGCAGCTAAACTCACGTTGCTGAAGTCGACGGATCCTCCTGCGACTGAGTATTCACAGGCTGTTGCACCGTCACCTTTGGCGAACACAACTTCTGTTTTTAGGCAATGGGAGTGCTCCGGCTCAATCCTGCACCGCACTCAATGGCTCAAACAGCTAAGTGCGATGGGCTTCATCGATGCGTCCATTGTACTTATTGCCGCTGACCTACCACCGATTGCGGTAGTAAACCTGCGGAGCTAGCCAACCGAACCGTAGCGCTCGGACGAATTCTGTCCTTGCACTGCTAAGAATACTGCACAAAAAAATCCAGATGAGCGCGTATACAAACGCACCGCCAAGATCGCTACGCTGTTAATAGCTCGCTATTCAGCTATACTAAGAACAACGGTGCAGGATGCTCAGGTAAATCGATGTCCAGCTTGTCGAACAGGTCCATGAGGTCATGAGGACTCGTTCGCTAAGGCCCTGGAGCAATCGATGTTATCTAGTCTGGCCTCTCTCGCAGCTTGCAATTGCAACTTGTAAGCCGCACCCTACTAGAATCCTGGCATCCCGCACCGGTTCTATTCTCGATTAAAACCTCTTTCTTTCGTGCACTTGGTATTCGGACAACCCTACGCTGTATTGGTTGCCACTCAGTCATTTACCTTGCATTTTTTCAGACGAGTTTTACCTGAAATCTTTAAAACACCGCGTTGCTGCGGATTGTCATTACGAGCAAAACTACTGCGAACTAATTCGTCAGTTTTGCCTATAGTCGATTCGAGCCGGTTTGGGAGTGCGATGCGCGTGATGAGTAACGCGACCGGTATAGCGGGCGTTGTAGGCAGATGTTCTGCTGTGAGCCCCGCTAATTGCACTACGACCGAGCACCGGCTGCTCGCCACTGCCCACCGGGCGGTTCTCAGACGAGGACGCAACGACTGTGTCCGCTTCGTATCTTGAGTTGGCGATGATTGCGGCCTCCAGTTCACCTCGGCACAATAATCTGAATTCTTCGCGACCGAACAGGATTTCTAAGTCGGCGTCAGCGTCTAAGGGCTCGATCGGGCGAAACCCGAGTGCGTACGACGCCAACAACGTACGCATAGCCGCATTTTCTTGGCCTTTAAGGGCCAATACGCACGCAATATTGTAGGTAGCGATTGGGCGAAGCCGCTCAGTCTCCGTTGCAATCTGATGATATACAATCGCCTTGTCCAGATCGCCGGCTTTGTGCAGTGAATAACCTAAGTAAAACACCGCCTCGCTGTCCTGCGGATCTTCCGCAAGAATGGAACTGAGCAACTGAGAAGCTACTTGCCAATCGCCCTGATCGAGCGCCTGGCAAATCATGTTGCGGGTTCTTTCGTGCTCTTCTCGGGCGGCAACTCGCAATTCTTCGGCGCTTCTCCACTTCATCCCTGGCAGAATCATCAGTGCCGCGACTGTGATGGCAATCCAGGCTGTAACCTTCGCCCGCTGCGAAGCAGCTGGCTGTGACAGCTGACTGAGGCGAACACTTGTAATCTGCATTGGTGACATCGCACAGCCTAATGGCAGCGGCCGGAAATGATGTTTAAGCTGCAATACCTTGACTAAGCTCTCAGCGTAATCGGCTGCCGAGCAGTGGAGCCGCTGGAGAGCATCGGTGTCGCAGCAGTGCTCACACAGAATTTGGGCTCTACGCCCCAACAGCCATACAAGCGGGTGAAACCAGAAAACAACCTGACAAAAGAATTGCAGGTAGCCCCAGATAACATCGCCGCGACGTACATGCACGAGTTCGTGGCCGATGATTGGTGCCAAATCTTCGCTTTTCCAGGTGTCGACCATTAGCTTTGGGAGCACTAGTGTCGGACGTATGACGCCGACACAAACCGGTCCAAAGTTTTCCGCCGAAACAAGCACACGCACACGGTGTTTAATCCCCAATTGGCCAGCAAGTTGATCGGAAAGTTCACGAAGCTCACGACGAGCCGGTAGGCTGCGATCAACAGCAGTGTGGACACGCCAATACTGCCGAGCGGTTAAGACGAGTAAGCAGCTAGCGCCAGCTAACCACACCCCCGCTAATATTGCTGACACATTGAGCCACCCAGCCGAAAACCATGAGCTTGAATCGGCCGGACGATAGGTGCCCAGCTGCGTTTCGGGCGTTGCTCGCAACAGGAACTCAGCATGATCGGCTTCAAGCAACGATAGGCTGGTAACTGCTGGAGCAAACGAAACCAAGTCAACCCTTGTAAAAAGTCCAGTTGGGCTTGTTACCAGCGGAGGAACAAGGCATTTCGCCAGTGCCAACATCGCGACCAAAAACGCCAAGTGCGGTAGACGCCGGTGCATGGCCTTTATTGCTATCAGAGCAGCAACAAGCACGATAGTTGATTGCAAAATGTGAGCAGCGATAGCTCCACTAAAATCAGCCGTTGCCATCTGCGCTGTCCTTTCGCAGTTTCTCAACGATCCGCATCAAGTCCTGAAGCTCTTCGTCGGATACCGTCCGCGAGTCGACCAGATGCTTTACCATGGGAAGCAGCTGGCCATCAAACATGTGGTCCAGGAAGTCATCTACGGCTTCACCAACCACTTCGCTTTTGTTTACGGCCGGTCGATACACTTTGTTACGACCGATTCGCTGTGCCGAGATGTACTCCTTTGTCAGCAACCGCCGCAGGTAAGTCTGCACAGTGCTGTAATCCATCTTCAGCTCAGCAGGCACCGCTGCGTGTATTTCGCCTACCGACCCTTTCTCAAGTGCCCATAGCGCCTTTAGCACTTGGGTCTCACCTCGCGACAGCGCTGGACGTGGCATTGGTCACCTTTTCCGCTTCATCAAAAACAGTCGTAAGCCCTGGCGACTAGCGCCGGCCGATAAGTACAACTGACTTATACTGGGTACAGTTGTACTTTATATCAATGGGTTTGCAATAGCTCAGTCTGGCGAAATTTTGGGTTTTCCTGCAAACACATGATTTTCGGACATGGGACCGATGCCAAACACACACGATTCGTGTGCCACCAATCAGCCACGAAACCCGGTCGTAGGACTAAGAATTGATTATGCACCAGGCGTGAATCACGATCTCTACATGCTGTTGCACCGCACATGGAGGCAGGTCGAAAATTGAAATCCCGGCGTCTTGTTGGGTATACAGTTCGATTCTGCCGCCAAGTTCCAGCTGCCTGCAGTCTGGCCTTTTCCCGTAGGCAAATCGCTCGTAAGTTCCGCTAGCAACCCTTTTGACTTCGCCGCGGTTGCCGGAAACCGGACCTTCATACGTCAAATAATGACGGCGGTGGTCAATCAGACGCTCGGCACTCACGCTTGGATTGGTTGGTTTACCTCGCTGAAGAGCCCCACTCAGCGCGTTAACTGCCGACGCCGTAGTGGACGCCTCCACCGCCTTAGGAGTCGCCTTGGGGAGCACCAGCAGCCTCAATGCAAATAGATCGTTTGTTGCGGCTTTGTCACTACCGGTTGATTGCTCAAGCAACAAATCCCAATGACTTGGCAATTGAGCCCCGGCAGGCATCGTATGGCGGAGCAGCGCAAACTTCTTCATATCAGCCCCGTCTGCTCATCTGGAGGAATTGACTTACAATTGTGGGTTTTGCCCCGCGCCGAACCACCGAAATGAAGATAGTGATGGACAACGCGAACATTGAAGTACGTGGCGCCCGCGAACACAATCTGCAGAACGTAAGCATCTCTCTGCCTCGCAACCAGCTGATCGTCTTCACTGGCGTTAGTGGTAGCGGTAAGAGCTCAATGGCTTTTGATACGCTCTACGCCGAAGGCCAGCGACGCTATCTGGAGAGTCTATCCAGTTACGCGCGTCAGTTCATCGGCCAATTGCCCAAACCCAATGTGGACTTTATCGGCGGACTAAGCCCGGCGATTTCGATTAGCCAAAAATCGACAAGCTCTAATCCGCGTAGCACGGTCGGGACTGTTACCGAAATCTACGATTTTTTACGTGTTATCTATGCGCGGATCGGAAAGGGATTTTGCTCGCGTTGCGATGTACCGATCCAGTCGCAAACCAACGACCAGATCGTCGCCAAGCTTCAAGCCTTAGATCCCAAATCCGACTACCTGATCATGGCTCCGGTAGTCCGAAGCCAGAAAGGTGAGCACAAGGATCTGTTTGAGTCCTTGCAAAAACAAGGCTACGCGCGTGGAAGAGTCGACGGTGAGTTGACGCGACTGTCTTCGCCGCCAGCACTTAACCGTCAGCAGAAACACGATATCGAAGTCGTCATTAAGCGTTTCAGTCCAACCACAACACCACGGACAGAAATCGCGGACGCCGTTCAGGAAGCACTGAAGATCGGCGAAAACACTTTGGTCGCGATACCGGATGACGACAGCGCTCCCAAAGGAAAGGATAAAGAAGAGCTCGACAAAGCCACCAAAACGCGCAAAGGACGCCGCCGAACAAAGGCCAGCCAAGAATGGATCATGAGCAGCGAATACGCCTGCCCAAAATGCGATCTATCTTTCATGCCACCAACACCCCAGATGTTGTCATTCAACAGCCCAACGGGAATGTGCAAAGTCTGCGAAGGGCTGGGGCGGCAATTCACTTTCGCACCCGAATTGATTATCCCCGAGCCGGATCGTTCAATTCGCCGCGGCGCGGTAGAGCTGCTGGGCTCTTGGAATGATCTTGGCCGTTGGCATCGCCAACAATTGATGAGTGTCAGCGAGGCGATCGAAAAAGAACATGGCCTAGCGTCTGGTGAGAGCCTAACGACGCCATGGCAAGATCTGCCCGAGAAGGTTCAACGCGAGTGGCTGTACGGCACTGGCGAACGAAACATTACGTTCACCTGGAGCGGTGGCAGTAAACCGATGAAGTACGGAGCGACCTTTGATGGATTGGTCGCTCAACTGATGGAAAACTACAAAGGCGCAAAGACCGCAACGGCTCGCAAACGTTTCGAAAAATACATGGAGAAACGCGACTGCGGTGCATGCAATGGAATGCGGCTGAATCAGCAAGCCTTGTTCTTGAGACTTGAGTCTGACGCCAAGATAGACGGAGCAAATGGCTGGGCAAATTTGCCGGAACTATGCAATCTGCCCATTGATTCAGCCCTCGAGTTTCTCAGTAGCCTAAAGCTGACCGAAATTGACAACCGCATTGCATCGGAGGCAATCCGTGAAGTCACCAATCGCCTACAGTTTTTGCTCAACGTCGGCCTTGATTACCTGACACTCGGACGTTCCGCGCCCAGCCTTTCAGGCGGTGAAGCCCAGCGAATTCGTCTGGCTAGTCAAATTGGCGCCGGTTTGGCCGGCGTGCTGTATGTCCTCGACGAACCTTCGATCGGTCTGCATGCCCGCGACAACGACCGATTGATTAACTCACTTAAAGCCCTTCGCGATCAAGGCAACTCACTACTGGTCGTTGAACACGATGAAGACACGATGCGGGCGGCCGACTTGATCGTTGACTTTGGTCCAGGCCCGGGTGTACGTGGGGGTGAAGTCGTTAGCTGCGGAAAGCTGAACGACATCGCAGCCAGCAAAAAGAGCCTAACAGGGCAATTCTTATCGGGTCGTGAGAAAATCGAAATCCCCAAAGTTGCTCGTGAAGGCAACGGGGAAGCAATTCGGGTCATAGGTGCCAGACAAAACAATCTGAAGAATATCGACGTCGACGTACCGCTCGGCAAACTCGTGTGTGTCACAGGGGTCAGCGGCAGCGGCAAGAGCTCCTTGATCAACGAGATTCTCGTACCGGTCCTACGCCGACAGCTACACGCAGCAGAAGACATGCCCGGCTTGCACGATCGAGTCGAAGGAGTCGAGTTGCTCGACAAGGTCATTGCAATTGACCAATCTCCCATCGGCCGGACTCCGCGTAGCAACCCTGCGACCTACGTGAAAGTATTTGACGAAATTCGCAATCTATTCGTCGGTCTGCCGGAAGCGAAACGTCGCGGCTACCAAGCCGGTCGCTTCAGTTTCAATGGTGCCGGCGGTCGATGCGAGGCCTGTGAGGGCAATGGATCCAATCGTCTCGAAATGGACTTTCTGGCCGATCTATGGGTTCGCTGCCCCGTATGTGATGGTAAGCGTTACAACCACGAAACACTGCAGGTCAAGTTTAAAGACAAGTCGATTGCCGACGTTCTGGAAATGGATATCCAGGAGGCGATGGAAGTGTTTGAAAACGTCCCCAAGATCGCCGACAAACTCCGAACATTGCACAACGTTGGCTTGGATTACATTAAATTAGGCCAACCGTCTCCGACGCTCTCTGGTGGAGAAGCACAGCGGATAAAGCTGGCCAAGGAACTCGCTCGCAAAGATACCGGCCGAACACTTTACCTGCTCGACGAGCCGACGACCGGATTGCACTTTCATGACATTCGCTTGCTCTTGAAGGTCCTTCAGGATTTGGTCGATCGGGGCAACACGGTCTTGGTCATCGAACACAATCTGGACGTGATCGCCGCAGCAGATTGGTTAATCGACATTGGCCCCGAGGGCGGACAAGGCGGCGGCGAGTTAGTCTTCGCGGGCGTCCCGAAAGACATCGTCAATGAAACGCGTTCTTACACCGGCGTGTCCCTAAAACGGCATTTGGAATCCGAACCTGTTAAGGGCAAATCGTCCAAGCCCTCGAAGAAATCAAGTACAAGCAACGGCACGGGCACTCTGCCGGATATGGTCGTCGTCGATGGAGCTGTCGAACACAATCTAAAGGATGTGTCACTCCAGATCCCACACCATACGCTTACCGTTTTTTGCGGTCCAAGTGGCAGTGGGAAAAGCTCGCTGGCAATGGACACGATTTACGCCGAAGGGCAACGCCGCTACGTCGAAAGCCTTTCGTCATATGCACGGCAGTTCGTGGGCCAAATGCCCAAGCCGAGTGTACAGAAAATAGATGGATTGGCTCCGGCAATCGCGATTGAACAAAAAACTGTCGCTCACAACCCGCGCTCAACCGTTGGAACGGTAACGGAGATTTACGACTACCTGCGTCTGTTGTATGCGCGGGCGGGCACCGCGCACTGCACACAATGCGGCGGCACGGTCAGCAGTCAGTCGGTGGATCAGATTCTGCAGCAGGTCCTGTCACTGCCCGAACGCTCGCGGCTGATGATTCTTTCCCCCATGGTGCGCGATCGCAAAGGCGCGCACGAAGACGTGCTGGAACGCATTGGTCGCCATGGCTTTGTCCGCGTACGGGTTGACGGAGAACTGTACGATGTGTCGGACGTGCCGCCCCGCAACGTACAGCAGCGGCACACCATGGAAGCGGTGATTGATCGCATTATCGTTAAGCCGGGCGTGGAACAGCGCCTGCGGGAGTCGATCGAACTGGCGATCCGCGAAAGCGATGGCACGTGTATCGTGTGCCGCCAGGTGGAGGATCAGTGGCACGATGATCTGTACAGCGCTCGCTTCAACTGCCCCGATTGCAACATCAGCTATCCCACGCCGGAGTCGCGGACCTTCAGCTTTCACTCTGCCTGGGGCGCCTGTGAAACGTGTTCCGGATTTGGCGTGCAGGGTGTGGTGGAGGAAGACTCGGATGTCACCGTCTTCCGGCAACAGCCCTGCGGCGAGTGTGGCGGCGCGCGGTTGCAGCCGTTTGCACGCGGCGTGCGTTTTCTGGGAACCACGCTGGGCGACTTCACCGCGCTGACGGTTGATGATGCCATAACCCGCACGCAGGCCTGGCAGTCCGAGGCGGCCCAACTGCCACAGGAACCGCGG
>DNPC01000642.1 GCA_003501565.1 Planctomycetaceae bacterium
GGAGGTAAGACGGGGGTGTGCGGAAATTCGAAGCCGATGTAGGCGAACAGCGGTTTGTCCTCGGCCGGTCCCGTTTGCCTGCGACCAAGAGCATCTGTGTACTCCTTCCCGCCATTGGCAAGATGCTCAAGCAGCGCCGACGTGAAGTTGCCGTCGCGAGTCCTGTCTCCCGTTTGCGGATTCTGGCCGGCCAGAATTCCACCGCTGGACTTATCGTTGTCGCCAGGCTTGTACTGCCGCAGCAAGTTTAAGCGTGCTTGGATTTCTGCACGATGATTTGGGGAAGCATCGGGGGAATCCGGCCACAGCAATTGTTCACCGGACGCAAAATTGAATCGCTCCGTGGTTGGGCCCTTCTTGCCATTTGTCCATTGGACTTCCTTGTTCCAATCGACAAGTCCCTTCGCGGCGAACTCCTTTCTGTAGCCTAGGTTGGTTTGGTACAGCGGCGGCTCGGTTCCTTCCTTGTGCGTGGAATAGTGCCGAGCGTAGATCCCCATTTTGCCAACAGCCAGCGTTTGATAACCAGCTCTGTCGCGCAGGATCTCGGGCACCATTGGTTTCCAGTGTGCTTGCCCGATGGGGTTGTAGTACTCAAAACCATAAACACCCGTTCGGTGCGAGTATCTTCCGGTGTGCATCAGTGTTCTAGATGGTGCACAACACGGGTTCTGGTTGAAGGTGTTGATGAACGTCGTGCCCATCTTCGCCAGACGATCAACATTCGGAGACATAACCTGACCGAGACCACTGTCTGGGTTGTCGCGTAGGATTCGGTTGAAGGCGGCGATCGAATCGGCTCGCTGATCGTCAGTGATGATCCACAGTATGTTGGGCTGGTCTGCGGATGCGTGAGGAGAGAACCACAGATCCACGCAAATGAACGCAAATATTGAAAGACTCGCTATTTGGTTAGCGTACAACACGTTTCCATTCCAATTCTGGGTTCTTGAAATTAGTGAGCAGACCGACTGGGGAAAATGCTCAACTACCACAAAGTTACGAGGCTAACAACTGTTACTCGGACACGGCTAACTCCTCCGGGTGGGACCACAGATGAACGCAGATATTCTCGAGCACACCATCTGTGTTCATTTGTGTTTATCTGTGGTCCGTTCCGTTTCCAGTTTTCGTTCGTTGGCAGTTTCTAATTGGCGAATGACAAAGTTGTCAAAGTCGATCGACTGTCCGTTGACGGTGAATCCACATTTATTCTTCGTCGGATGAGCGAAGCCGGGCGAGCGCAAACTAGTCACCTGAGTGTCGTCTAGAAACGCCTTCATGATGTCGCCGCGAATTCGCAGCCGGAGAGTGTGCCACTGCCCGGGTTCAATTTTGACCGACACCGATGAACGTGTTCGCGCAAGCCGGGCCTCGAGTGCTTCAGCCTGTTCTGCAGTCAAGTCTGTCGCTTGACGTTGCTTGCGTACTTCAAGGTTCATCGCCCCTTCTTTGTCGTCACCAATCATCAGTTGATTGGGTGAAATCGAAGCGCGGCAAATGTGACCCGCGTGAACAGATGCTTCATTCTTGTCGTCGATGACAAAATTGAAGCGAGTCGCCCCGCGAAACCGAAAGTCAAACTGAATGTCGACGTCACGGAAATCCAGCTCGGCACGTATCACAGATCCATGCTTGTCGCTGACTTGCTTGCCGACAAGGTGACCATCTTCGATTGACCAGGCACTGGAATAGTCCTCAGGGATGACGTACCGATCGCTTAAAAGACTCTCGTCATTGAAGTCGTCATCCCAGATGGGACTCCACTTTGCCGGTGGCTTCTTGGCGGACGCCTTCGCCTGTTTGGCAGACTCCGACGCAACCGCTAACGGCGCAGTGGCCGCATCGAACCCCGGTGCGTTCTTGCCATGAATCTGTTGATCAAAACGCGGCAGTACCGCTAACAGTTTGTCTCGCTCAGCACGATGAGCTGATGAGACCGATTCCCAATCCGTAATTTGCGGGAAACTGATCAAGTCGTGCGGGTAGTGCTCGACATCCCACCATTTCCCGCGACCATCGCGCAACACTTTCTTGCCGCGAATGATCTGCTCTTTGTCCTTGTAGCCGTAGAGCCAGTCTCGGTGAGTTGCTTTGTCACCGAACAGAAACGGAACGAGGCTTTCGCCATTGATTTCGTAGTCGGCAGGTAACTCTGCGCCGGTTATTTCAGCAATCGTTGGCAAAAAGTCGGACATGTTGACCAACACGTCCTGCTCACCCCTTTTGGTCAGACCTGGCGCGGAAATGATCAGCGGCACATGAACTCCTTTCTGACGATCGGTACTGTTCTTGCCATAGCCGCTGGTTCCGTTGTCTGCACAGAAAACGAAGATCGTGTTGTCGGCAATCCCGAGGTCTTTGAACTTCTTCTGATATAACCACACCTGATAATCGAGGTAGTTGACGTGGTTGTGGATGCCCGGCTCCGTGACTGTGCCGTGCGTGTCGTACTGGCCTTCATCACCGGTGATGTTGGGCTCGGTGCGCGTGTATTTAACGCCGTCCCATTTCACAACTGGTGTACCCGGCCAGCGGCTTTCCAAATTCGGATTCAACCAATCGTAAGCGTCGTGTCCCAGGTGCGTTGTATGGTAAACAAAGAACGGTTTATCCTCAGCGACTTGCTTCTGCATGAAGTCAAAAACAAAATCAAGTTCCACGTCAGGACCGTAGGTCCCAAGGCCAAACTGTTCTTTCGATTCGGGCGTATTGGGCCACCATTGAAACTGCTGGTGATTGTGGTTCATCAGTCGCACGTGAGGATACCAGTACCAGCCGTGCTGAAGGTAGGATTCGACTGCCTCGCCTGTATCAACATTCCTCAGAACCTTGGTACCACTGCTCTTGTCGTAGACTAGCTTGAAGTCAGTGTATGGGTTGTCTGTGTCGCTCAAATTTCCCGGCGTGAAACACCCTTGGTCGTAACCGTATCGCCGTAAATCGCCAGCCATTTGCGTTTTGCCAGCCCAGTACGTTCCGTAGCCAGCCTGCTGCGCGATGTGACCGATCTGGTGCGGTGAACTTAGATAGAGCGGCCACTTGGCAGACTGACCATTCTCGTCAACGTACGAACCCTTGGATTTGTTGCCCCACCATTTGTGCAAATGCGCGTACCGGCCGGTCATCATCATCGCGCGACTGGGAGAACACACGACCGACGCCCACGCTGTTTTGATCCAGCAGCCGTCGCTGGCCAATTGATCCAGCACCGGAGTCTTGGCTTGGTATTTGGGATCAGATGTGTCGCCCTTGGTTGGTTTGCTCCATACGGACGATCCGTAGAGTGGCAGTTCTCGGGCGCTAATGTCATCCGCAAACAAAATGACGATGTTTGGGCGATCGGCTGCGCGTGCGATGACCGGCAGAGTCAGCAACGTAAGGAGAGCAGAAGAAGCAAGCTTGTGCATGGAGTGTCGATCAAAAACAGATTGTTTGGTCTTGGACAATTCGGGAGAGCTATTTGGGAACGATCCAAATGTTTCGGTATTGAACAGCGTTACCGTGCTTCTGAATCAGGATGGGGCCGGAGGCAACTTCGGCTCGCGGGCCCGACGGTCCGCCACCGGTGCCCGAAGGAAGCTTCACCCGGTCTTGGACGAGGACTCCGTTGTGGTAGACCGTCATCACGGCGTCCTTTGTCTTCATGTCGCCTGAAAACTCTGCTGCGGTGAATTCGATATCAAGCGTCTGCCAAGCGAGTGGCGGTAAGCACACGTTGATGGTCGGTGGTCGAATACCATAGATGCTTCCACACCAAGTGTACGGCTTCTTCAGAATCGGCGTGGACTGCCAAGCGGCGGGCGACGGGTCCAGCCCAAACGTATCCATCACCTGAACCTCGTAGGCTCCGACTGCGAACACGCCGCTGTTTCCGCGCCCCGGGTGACTGAGCGGCAGCGTAGGCTTCAGCGGAGTCAAGAATTCAACGTGCAGCTTGAAACTTCCAAAGGACTTCTTGGTTCGCGCGCCGGCCTGCAGCAGCCCGTCAACAACTTCACCAAACTTCCAGTGACCACGTTTTTCTCCGGCGAACAAAACAACGGCATTGGGCGGAGGTGCTTGGAACGTTAGGCTCGACGAGCGATCGACCTTCGTCCAGCCATCGAGATGCGAAGCGATGCGGTCACGGTCAATCCAAGCATGTTTGATGTGATCGCCATCCCAACCGGCACTGGGTAGACCGCCGCGATAGATAGATGCGTAGAACTTTCCTTCGGCGGGCACGATCTGCATCGCGTCAGATTCGCGGGTGTACTCACCCATGCACGAATAACCATCGAATTCGGCGGCTGCCTGCTCTGCATCGGTCCAGACCGGAGTGCCTTTCGCTTCTTTTATGATCTTGCCGACGTTCCACTGGCCGGGTTCTTTCGCCTTGGTTTCATCCGCGCCAGTCTCGACGGCCGCAAGCGAGAACACAACAAAACTGCACGCCGTCATCGCGAATACTCGATTACATCTCAATTTCGTATCCCTCGCGATAAGGTCGTTTCATCATGCTGGCCGCCAGTTCATCGCCGACGATTGTTTCCGTTGCTTGATCCCAGTTGACCTTTCGCCCCAAGCGGCAGCAGATACCCGCGAGATGGCAGACGTTGAGCATCTTCATGTGTGAATGCACGTCGGAAATTGGCAGTGTGTCGTTGTCGATGCAGTGAAGTAGGTTGGCCCAGTGAGCCCCGCGATTGTTGTCGACCATCGGC
This sequence comes from Planctomycetaceae bacterium, assembly GCA_003501565.1. Classification (GTDB taxonomy): domain Bacteria; phylum Planctomycetota; class Planctomycetia; order Pirellulales; family Pirellulaceae; genus Aureliella. The sequence continues at coordinate 4,707 of DNPC01000642.1, forward strand.
ATACCTCGATAAATCTTCGAGATCGCATCTTCAGCCAGCGGGTTTGCTTCCAAGTCCTCGACTGGTTTGCCCACAACCTTGCCACGGTTGACGAAGATGCGACCGTGCTCACCTTCAAACAGAATCCCATTGTCGACATCACTGCGGATGTTCATGTCCACGTCGTCGCCCGCGAAGGCAACATGCAGATCGAAAGCGGTCGCGGTGTTGTAGAGATTGTCCTGCTGTGGGATTCCATCTTTGAAGTCCACTAGGTGCTTGGACGTTCCGTCGACCGATACGGGGTCATTGCTTTGTCCGGCTGCTGCGATTCCCAGCATCGCAATGTCAATGTGATGAGCACCCCAGTCGGTCAGCTTGCCGCCGGAGTGTTCGTACCACCAGCGAAATTGTGTGTGTCCGTTGGTATAAACCTTGGGGCCCTTGGCACGTTGCTGCACCATGTGGCGATACTCCATCTTCGGACCGGGCCCCAACCAGCGTTCCCAGTCGAATCCTGCGGGAACTTCTGCGAGCGGAATTTCAGGGCTCCACGCGCCGGCGTCGATGCCAACGGTGACCCTTCGGAGTTTGCCCAAGCGCCCTTCGGCAATGATCGCCAGTGCTTTGTTGAACTTGTCGAAGCTGCTTCGTTGCTGCGTTCCAACCTGCACAACGCGGCCGGTCTGGCGTTGAATCTTGCGGATCAGCTTGCCTTCGTCGATCGTCAGTGTCAGCGGCTTCTCGCAGTAGGCGTCTTTGCCAGCCAGCATGGCTTCAACCAAGATCTTCGCGTGCCAGTGGTCGGGCGTCGAAATTTGCACGACATCGATATCGTCACGGGAAAGGACCTCACGATAGTCAGCGTACGTTGCGAGTTTGCCACCAGCTAGCTTCTGGTTCATCTCGTCAAGCCGATTGGCATCGACATCACACAAGGCGACGGGATCGACATACTGTGAAGCCGTAGGAAAGGTCCGCGAACCATTGCCTCCCACGCCAATCAACGCGTATCGTGGCTTTTCTGTTCTGCCCGCTGCGCAGGCAGACTGCGAAGCAAAGTGGTAAGGAACGGTGATCGCGGCGGCCGTTGCGGTCGCCCGTTTGAGAAATGTGCGTCGCGTTAAAGTCTGTTGAAGATTCATAGGCAGATAGATTCTGTCGAAAGTTCGTTTATCGTTCGGATGTCGGGGTGACGTTCACTACAGCGTGTCAACAAGGCAGTTCGTCTAGATACTTGTATGGATGCGGTCCGCGGAAGCAAGAAATGATGCCCTGGCTCGGGCTATCTGACACACAGCAGACGTTGGCTCGCGGACCAATCCGCGACAAAATAGGAGGATGACGGGTAATCGCGCATCATCGTGAGGATTGGAACTTTTTCCGAAAAGAAATCAAAAAAAGTTCCAAATGACGGTTAGCCATGCGATTACCTGACAACTAGAAGTCAATTGGCGGGGTTGCTCCGCTGAAGTCGCCTAGAGTCCGCGAGCACGAGCGCTCCCCGAAGCGGCGCCCAATCAACGATTGAAGAACCCGCGTACCCATGCCAGACGAAAATCCAAACATTGACGTGGTCCAGGAAGAACGGTTCATGCGACTGTTCCTGCAGTCGGAACGTCGAATCTTAGGGTTCATCCTCTCGCTCGTGCCGCACCTGGCGGACGCCGAGGATCTGCTGCAGGAAACCTGCTCGATCATGTGGTCGAAGATCAGTGAATTCGAGCCGGGCACTGATTTCACCGCTTGGGGAATCTCGATTGCCCGCTACCGAGTCCTGACATACCGGCGCAAGACGGCGTCGGCACGCGTCCACTTCAATGAAGCGCTAATGCACCAGCTTGCAGAGGAGGCAGTATCCGTATCCGAGCAAAACGATGTTCGGCTCGGTGCCCTACAGACGTGCCTAGCAAGCCTGCGAGAGAAGGATCGCGAGATGATTCGACTTCGCTACTTTGACGAAAACTCAACGAAGCAAACTGCCGAGCAACTCGGACGCAGCCTGGACTCCACGTACAAGGCGCTCAACCGAATCCACGATTCGCTGCTGTGTTGCATTCGACGATCACTTGCGGCGGGAGGCTGATAACAGTGGAATTACCGCAGCAACACGAAAGACTGATGGAACTAATCGGGCACGTCCGTGATGGCGACCTGGACGCTGCAAGGACCCAAGAGCTGGAAGCAATCCTTGCAGCGGATCCGGCGGCGTTGGCGTACTACGTCGAAGCGATTGACGTCATGTCTATGTTGCATCGCCAGCAGGGCGTGACCACGGAGCCCGAAGGATCAGAAGCTGCTACCGCGCCGGCAACTGGTCCGGCCGAACCGTCCACGAGGCTTTCCCAGTGGTCAGTAGCCGGTTGGGCAGCGGCTCTGTGCGCGAGCCTGGCCGTAGGAATCTTGCTCGGCGGAAAACTGCTACCAAGCGGTAGTTCTTTAACGACCAGCTCGAACGAGCAAACAGCGCTGGTCAATCTCCAGGGCAGCGAAATTGCCACGCTCAGCTTTGCGTCTGGTTGTCGATGGGAGAATGGCGATCGAATTCGTTTTGAGGGCCAGCGCTTAGCCAACGAAACGATGCGGTTAGAAGAAGGAGTCGCAGTCGTTCGGTTGGATTCGGATGTTCGTTTGGTGTTGGAAGGACCGTTGCATCTGGATCTAGTCAGCGTCGATCAGGCGGTGCTTCGCTACGGCAACGTCGTCTTTCGTGGGAATGGAGAACTGGACCGTTTCACATTGCAGACACCGTTTTCGAAAATCACGGACGAAGGTACTGAATACGCCGTCAGTGTTGATCGCGCCGGTAACGCTGCCGAAATCCATGTGTTTGACGGGCGGGCGATTTGCGAATCGTCAGAATCGCAGTTGGCAAATGGAACAAGAGAGTCCATCGAGATCGATGCTGGAGACGCACGGCGTTTTCTAGATTCGGGCAGTAGCGAGACGATAGAACTAGCAACGTCCCGCTTTATTCGTGAACCTGTTTTGCCACGCGAATCACCTGGGACTCTCTTGGCTAACGAGACCTTCGCTTATGACGTGGAATCTCCAGATGGGAAAAAGGGTGGGATCGGATGGGCAAAACCATGGAAAGCGGGGAACGGAACTAAGACCTCATCGAATGCGATTCTGCGACCAAGCAAGTCGCTGGCGTGGCCCGGAGTGGAAGTTGATTCCGGCAGTGGGAGCTTGCTTGTCCAAGGGAACACCAATCTGTCCCGCATCATGAAGCAACCGATTCGGATGGATCAGGACGCGGCTTGGTACCTCAGCTTCCTAGTGCGAAAGTCGGCAAGCGCTGGCAATGCGAAGCCGGGCGGCTGGGGTTACCTAACGTTGCGAAATTCCGAGACCAAGGTGGGCCACATTTCTATTGGCACGGTGACTCGAGCCGGCACACCGCGCGTGACACACGACGGACGCGTGATGACTTCAACCGACGCACTACGCGAAGACACGGTGTACCTGTTTGTATGCAAAATCCTAGCGCAAAGTGAGAAGGCAGATCAGATCAGCATTCGGATCTACGCGGACCAGGACGATGTCGACACGGTTGAACCAACAGCTTGGAACATCACCACACGACCGGTCGACAGTGATAGCGTACTGAACGAATTAAAGTTCTCCGCCAAGAACAGCCCACCGACTCAGTTCGACGCAATCCGCATCGGCAAGTCCTGGTCAAGCGTTACCGCATCCTACAGCGACTAGTTTCACCAGCGTATTTGTCCGGTGTAATCGTCTAGAATAGAACTTTTCCGAATTGGAAATGCAGTGTCCCCAATCGCTTATCTGTTTGTAGTCAACGGAGATGATCACTGACGCACGTATTTAGTCTTGTAACGTGCGGTCTTGCCTATTCGAGGTATGTTAAGAGTTACCTCAAGGACCAGGGTTTTTCCGGCCTGACCGGGGCGAAATGTAACCGTGCGTTTTGCATCTGAGGCCTGCGCCGTGAGCACCATTAAACCACTCTTCGTGCTCACGCTCACTTTTCCTCGGCCGTTCTTACCGGATACTTCGACCGGTTTACTGTCGAAAGTCAATTCGAACTCGCGTTTATCCTCTCGCATTACAAGCTGCTGTTCCTGGATCTTCAGCGTCAACTTCTTGGTGGGCCCCGTAGAACTACGTAACTTTTCGGACACGCGAGATCGTGCGAATCTGGGCACGCCCGCGGCAATCTGACTGATCGCGTCTTGGCGACTCTTCCGCTCGACTTCTGTATCAGCAAGCTTCCAGGTGCCATTAAGACTGGCTTCCTGGCCGCTGCACAGACTCGCCATGCCAAGAGCGAGAATGAGTGCAGAAACTGCATGCATTTGCGCAACGCTCCTCGGCGTGTTGAAACGATGGCTTGATTCTTGTTTTTGCATATCTTTCCTTACGTTCTTCGCTGTTTTGAGATGAGTTTAGGTGCAGACTACCGTTCTGCGACAAGCAACATGTAGCCGATTGAGCCCTAAGGGAGATGCACTGGTTTCAGCATGAAGGCGGCAACCAGCTGACCAAGCTGTCTGCTGTTGAATTCCGGCAAGCCTCGCGTGGAAATCGAAGATACCGACTCCAATAATCTGTGTTCATCCATGGCAAACATTAAATACCCATACCCTGACTGATGCGAATGCGGTGTCTCATCCACGGCAAATGTGACGAGAACTAGCCACAGATGAACACGGATAGACACAGATGAATAGAGACATGTTGAATGCGCTAAATGCTGTAAAGGAGAGAAGCGACGCGGTCGCAGCTCAGTCCGTCGACTACTTAAAGGCAACCTGCTTACCAAGTTGTCAGCTGTTGAATTCTGGCAAGCCTCACGTTCTGACAATCTGTGTTCATCCGTATTCATCTGTGGCAAACTTCAAACTACTTAACGGCAGCAGCTTTCCAATCTGTCAGCTGTTGAATTTTGGCAAGCCTCGCCTGGAAACCGGCCGTTTGATGTACCAACAATCTGTGTTCATCCGTGTTCATCTGTGGCAAACTTCAAATACCAAATATCCTGACTGGTACGAATGCGGCGTCTCATCCGTAGCAAACGGCGGGTGTTGCGGGTGACGGGAACTAGCCACAGATAAACACGGATAAACACAGATGAATGAAGACGTATTAAATACGCTCAACGCTGTAACGGAGGTTAGCGACGCGGTCGCAGCTCAGTCCGTCGACTACCCAAAGGCAACCAGCTTACCGATATGTCAACTGTTGGGTTTTGGCAAACCTCGCCTAGAAATCAGACGATACCGAATCTGACAATCTGTGTACATCGGTGTTCATCTGTGGCAAACTTCAAATACCCAATATCCTGACTGGTACGAATGCGGCGTCTCATCCGTAGCAAACGGCGGGTGTTGCGGGTGACGGGAACTAGCCACAGA
>DNPC01000405.1 GCA_003501565.1 Planctomycetaceae bacterium
CGGGATGCTCCTTAATCTTGTTTTGCGATTCATGGGCATCACTTTCAAGGTCAAAAAGGAAACGCTGCCCAGCGCCAACGTAGATGTACTTCCATTTGCCACGACGGATGGCAGCTTGATCCCAGAAACGAAAATAGAGACTACGTGTTGACGGGATTTGCACGCTGTTAAAGCGATCGATCATGTCCATCCCATCGAATGTCCCGCGAATCGTCGTTTGGTCGTTACTCGTTTTGCCGCCGGCAAGCTTAAACGCAGTGGGTGCGATGTCCAATGTGCTAACTGGCCAATCGTAAACCCGCCCTTGAGGCAGTAAGTTCGGGCAGCTCCAAACCATTGGCACTCGAATACCACCCTCGGTCAGCATTCCCTTTTCACCAATCCAGGGATCGTTCAACGAACCGTCCCAGCCTCCTGCGTCTCGATCAATGGGCGAATCAGGTTTGGTTTTCTTCAGCGGTGCACCATTGTCGCTGGTCATGATGATCAGGGTGTTGTCCAGTAGACTGTGCATTTGCAATTCTTCGACAACGCGACCGACGCCATCATCAACTGCCGAGAGCATGGCCAGAGCGTAACGACGGCGCTCCGGCATATCACCCGGGAAGCGTTCCAGGTAAGCCTGTGTTGCCTGCAGTGGAGTGTGGGGACCGTAGTAGTTGAGCTGAAGGTAGAACGGGTGTTCGTGGTTTCGTTTGATGAAATTTACCGCTGCGTCAGTTTGAATATCGATGCGGAAGCTGTCGTCTTGCACTATCTCCATCTGCCCCAGCAGTTCTGCACCATCGCGATTGTAATTCACCCGAAAGTTCGTCATTGCTCCCCAGTAGTATTGTTCGAAACCCTGCGCTGCTGGGGAAAACGGACGGATGTGGTCCCAGGGAATGCGTCGCCGTCGGCGGGGTTTGTTTACTAAGCTTGGTATCTCGTCTCGCATCCATTTGTCGCACAGTATGTTCGGTTCCAAGTGCCACTTGCCGACAAAACCTGTTGTATAGCCCAGAGGTTTTAATCGCTCGGCGAGTGTTATTGCTTCGCTGGGCAATGGCATGTCCGGGATCGCGTCGATACCAAATCGCTGTTGATAAAGGCCAGTGATCAGTCCAGCGCGAGATGGGCTACATTGTGGTGATGTAACGTAGCCGGATGTACAACGAACACCTCGATCTGCCAGTGCGTCAATGTGGGGAGTTCTAGTGTCAGTGACTTGTTCTTGACAACCTAGATCGGCCCATCCTTGGTCGTCGGTCAAGATGACGATTACATTGGGCTGTCCGGCAGGTATGACAGCTTGGGCGGTACGATCGCCCACGATGAAGTGACCGAGAGGTCGATTCGTTTCGGATTCTGCGATTGCCCAAACAGCGCCAGGTCGTGTCTGTTGTTGTTTCGGCTTCCCAGCCGCAATCGTGCCATACGATTTGGGTTCACCTGCAGGCGACATCCAGAAGAGTTCAACATCCTGCTTCCGCTGGTTGAGGAAGTGAACGGGAAACGGTCCTCCCTCCGGCTTTGACGGTGGGGCGTCCACAGAGTCGTCAACGTCGCCCAGCTGTGGATACCACGTTAGCTTCGCAAGCGATTCTACCGAAGGTTCAATCCTCGGAGCGAACCGCTCCGGAGCAACGCTGCGCATCGATTCCAGCACTCGTTTGCTAGTTGGCTGGTCTGCCAGATTGGTCCATTCGTGCGGGTCAGTTTCAATGTCATAGAGCTCTTCGCTACCATCGGAGTAGTGGATGTACCGGTAGCGTTCTCCGCTGATGGCGTAGCTGCCAGGTTGCGAAAGAAAAGTCACCGAAGAGTGCGGCCAATTGGAATCGTCCGGATTCCGCAAAAGTGGCAATAGGCTTGGACCATCATTGGTTTTGAGACCTGGCAGGCCACATAACTCAAGCAACGTCGGGTAGAGGCTGAGCAGATTCGTCGGCGCGGCACATGTCGACCCTGCCGTTGTTACGGCGGGAAGGGCGCTGGAGAGTCCCGGCGGCACACGCACGATTAATGGCACGCGCGTAACAGCACGCCACGGTGTGTACTTTTGCCAGTGCTCTTTCTCGCCAAGTTGCCAACCGTGATCAGACCACAAGATCACAATGGTGTTGTCAGCATATTCGCTTTCCGCAAGCGCATCCAAGATGCGACCGAGCATCGCGTCAGCGAAATGGATCGATGCCAAGTAGCCTTGGATGCCACGTTTCCATTGGTCTTGTTCTTGAATGTGGGCAAAGTAGCGGTTGCGAGCCATCTTTACGCCAGCAGCTGGCACATCCGAAAGGTCATCCACCTTGTACCCCAGTGGCAACTGGATGTCATCGAGCGGAAAGGGTTCGAAGTACATCTTGGGGACAAACCAAGGTTCGTGTGGTCTGTACAGACCGCATCCCAAGAAGAAAGGACGATCGTGCTGGCGGCTGAGTTGTTTAGAGATCCAGTCGCTGACAGACCAATCGCCACCAAATTCAGCATCGGTTACATCCAGTGCAGCCCAGTCCGTTTCGACGTATTGCCATGGTCCTCCGCGTGGCAGATTCACTGGGCGTTGATCTGGGTAAAACGTTTTTGGCAGTGGGTTTTCGGAGGACGGCTTGGGGAAGTAGTCGTCCCAAGAATCCTGGTCGATGAAATAGTGCAGCAGTTTCCCTGAGCCAGCTGAGAAGTAGCCGTGTTCTCGGAAGTAAGCTGGAACAATCGCTTCCTCCGGCATGACCTCTCGCATTTGCTGCCGGTTGTCGTAGAGCCCAGAGCGATTCGGGGCTCGACCGGTGAAGATTGCAGACCGGCTGGGATTGCAGGCTGGCGCCGGGCAGTGGGCGTTCGTGAACAGCACGCCGCTCGACGCGAAGCGATCGATGTTAGGGGTGAGCGTTTGCGGGTGTCCTCCCAAACAGCCGATCCAATCGTTGAGATCGTCCATCGCGATAAACAATACGTTGGGCGATTTTCTGGCCTGCCCAGTATTTGTCGATTCACTGGTGCAGTGATATGATAAGTGTGCTAGATCGCTGTCGACGTGGGTTCCTGACGGAGCAATTTGAGCAAGTGCTTGGTCTTCCACTATTGCGATTGATCCGAACGACAACAGCAGGCTGGTGAGGTAGAACGGGCTGAATCGGAGGACCTTCTCAATCGGCCATCGGAGACGAAAGATGTTCATTGCAAATCGACCTTCCATAAACCAAGTGGTCAGCCCGATGAATCGTCGCATTGCTTCTGGGAGTAAACACGGCTAGAGGCCGGAAAAGGCTTTTGGGGCAAGCAACTTGTAGGCACAAAAAAAGCGTAGCTGTCAAAAGACAGCTACGCACGGCTATGATCGCAACAAGGCTACCTGACGGAGCAGGTAGTTCCCTGAAATTAAGCTCGTTTTACGGCTTCTGCAAACGGTCCTTTGGGTCCGCTAGCTTTCTCGTATGTTACTCGATCACCTTCCTGCAGCTCGTCATAGCTGCAACCCTCAAGTGCCGACGCATGAAAGAAAAGGTCTTTGTTTCCACCCGTGTCGATGAAGCCAAAACCCTTATCAGTGAGTCGCTTGATGGTACCCTCTTCCATTACTTCTTCCTTCTTCGCCCTGTCGATAAGTTGGGCTTACTTCTTGTCCCGCGGCGATCGAAACATTTGATCGCTTTATCTTTTTTCGTTCGCGGTACGACCAAAGTATATCCTCTTGGATAGATGCCCGCGATGCCGCGTGGCTGAAATCCAGGCAGAACGGTCAACAAAAACGAGGGCGTGCGGTGCCGCAAACGCCCCCCTGTTTGACTGGGTTGGGAATAGGAATTATCCCGCCATGATACCGCTGGCACGGTAAAAATATGACGCAGAATCTGACTCAATGGCTCGTGCTAGAAACCGGTGCCAAGTGAGATTGGGCGTGCCCTGCCGAGACCTCTTTGGAAGGGCAGCTCGTTTCAGCCGTCAACTTTGGCTTGTAGCTAGCAATCCCGAATCGGAGTGCCGGGCTACAGCACTGCCTCGTCGAGCTCGCTACCAAGCTCGCTTTCAAGCTCGTCAATCGTCTCGTCCGCAGAATCTTCAGCTGTCTCAGCAGCCGGGAAAAACTCAACCATTTGTTCTGGCGTCAAGCGTACATAACCAAGACCACGGAGCACTTCTAGGATCTCGCTGCAGGTCGGGAACATGCGACCGCTGGAACGCTTGTATGCATCAAGAGCCTGCATGAAATCGATTTCTTCACTGTTGTAATCACGCTCACATGTGGTTGGATCGATTTGCCGGCGTCGTTGTTTCTTGCGACGTGCTGGGGAATCTTCCGAAACACTCCCACAATCAGCGGAAATTTCCGATGCGTTTCGTCGCTCCTCGCGCCGACGGTCCATCGTAACTTCTTGTTCGCCAATGGTCGCTTGCTTAGACATGCTTCTTTGTTCCCCAACGCGTGCTTTTGTGAGATGAAAGCGGATTTAGCCAACTTTCTTGATTCGTTGGGAAAACTTACACCCAGGCCTGGGTTGTGCCGACAAACTGCAACTTTTCTTGCAACGTAGACCTACACGAAAGGCGAAACGTTTCCGGCTGTACCGGTTATGTGGGCGTTGTCAGAGTCGGGGCCCGAATTCGAAGAAATTAAGTGAACAATTCACTGACGACTTCACCGTGTACATCGGTCAGCCGGTAGTCTCGGCCTTGGAACCGGTAGGTCAATCGCGTGTGATCGATTCCAAGTAAGTCGAGGATTGTTGCTTGGAGGTCATGCACGTGTACTGGATTCTCTGCCACACCGAAGCCGAGTTCGTCAGTCGACCCGTAATCTAGGCCGCCGTTGACCCCAGCACCGGCAAGCCACATGGTGTAACAGTCCGGATAGTGATCCCGTCCGAGGATTTTGCTTTTGGCGGTTCTTCCCTCTCGAAACGGAGTGCGGCCGAATTCGCCGCCCCAAACCACCAACGTATCCTCCAGCAATCCGCGTTGTTTGAGATCTCGCAGGAGAGCTGCAACTGGCCGATCCATGGATTCACATTTTTTTACCAACCCGTCTCCAATCCCGCTGTCGGCACGGGTGCCATGAAAGTCCCAGCCCCAGTCAAACAGCTGCACAAACCTGACACCCGACTCGACCAGACGCCTGGCGAGCAAACAGTTATTGGCGAGGCTACTCTTGCCGGCTTCCGCCCCATATTCTTCCAGCGTGCTGGCCGATTCCTGAGAGATATCCATTACCTCAGGCACACTGACTTGCATTCGAAACGCGAGTTCGTATTGCGAGATTCGAGTCTGAGTTTCCGGATTACCTACTTCAGCGGCTTGGGCATGATTGAGCGCGCTGAGTGCATCCAGGGTCTGGCGACGGAGGTTGCGATCCATCCCTGGTGGGTCGGATGCAAATAGGACTGGATCGCCCTTTGAGCGGCACTGCACACCTTGGAAAACACTCGGAAGAAAACCGCTGCCGAAGGAGCTCTTGCCTCCGTTGGGTTGCACACCACTTGAGATCAACACCACAAAGGCGGGCAAGTCGGCGTTCTCGGAACCCAGTCCGTATGTTACCCACGATCCCATTGACGGTCGGCCAGCACGGGGGGAACCGGTGTACATCAATAGCTCAGCCGGAGCATGGTTGAACTGATCGCTGTGCATCGAGTGTACACAACAAATTTCATCTGAAACGGTTTGTAGGTGTGGTAGGGCGTCACTCATCCAACGACCGGTCGAGCCGACTTGGCGGAATTTCTGCGGTGTCCCCAACAGCGTCGGAGTTCCGGAGGTAAAGGCGAATTTCTTGCCAGCCAAGAAGGACTCTGGGCAGTCTTCTCCGTGGCGTTTGCTGAGTTCTGGTTTGTAGTCAAATAGGTCTAGGTTCGGAGGTGAACCGGTCATGTGAAGGTAGATCACACGTTTTGCCCGGGCCGCGGGCGAGGGGGCAAGTGCTGAGGCGACAGCCGGATTGCCTAGGCCATCTAACGCAAGACTGCTAAGCGCAAGACCGCCCAGGTTCAAGCCCGACTTGAGGAAATAGCGCCGCGTACGCAGGAGGTGATTTTCGAGTACTAAAGGGTTCATGACTACCGCTTCATTAAGGTTTCATCCAAGTTCAGCAGCGTGTTACAAACTGCAGTCCAGCTCGCCAGTTCGATTGGCTCCATTCCCTTCGGCAACGGACCGAGCGGATCCGTCGAGAGTTGTCTGGCTTCCGGTTCGCGTGATGCGAAGTGCTCGCGGGCTGCGTGAAGTAAATCAAGCAACGTATCGGTTTCAAGTTCATTGGGTTCTCGGGACGTTGCCATCCGGAAGGCGGTTCGCATCCGAGTGGTATCCGCATCGGAACACCCGCAGTCGATCTGCACAATGCGCCGCGCAAAACCTTGCGCTGCCTCAACGAAGGCAGGGTCATTGAGGGTGACAAGGGCTTGCAACGGAGTGTTTGTGTTGTCGCGTTTAAGCGTGCACACTTCTCGACTTGGCGCATCGAACGTGGCTAGCGAGGGATACGGGTTGCTGCGACGCCAGGTCGTATACAACCCGCGTCGGTAACGATCTTCACCCTGACTGGTTTTCCAGTCTGTGCTGCCACCAAAGGCTGCTTTCAGGCCTAAGTTGGGCTGTGGTGGACGTACAGGAGGACCGTACATTTTGTGTGTGAGGAGTCCGCCGAGCTGAAGGGCTTGATCGCGAACCATTTCGCCCGATAGGCGTAGTCCAGGTCCACGCGACAGCCACACGTTGACCGGATCATTGGCGGCAGTGTCTGCTGGAGAAATTGTTGATTGGCGATAGGTTCGACTCATTACGATTTCACGGACAAGATGCTTCTCGTTCCAATCAGAGTCCCTCAGCTCACTCGCTAGCCAGTCCAGCAAGGCCGGATGAGATGGGAGTTCACCCTGTGAGCCGAATTCCTCGCTAGTTGCAACGAGTCCGCGCCCAAAAAGTTGTTCCCAAATCCGGTTCGCCCACACTCTTGCGGTAAGCGGGTTGTCTGGGTGCATGATCCAGTTCGCCAGGTCCAAACGATTGGGGACTGGCTCTGCTTCTAAAGTAGCCGGTTCAGAGGAAGGCACTCCGGAGTGCAACGCACTCGGGAATCCGGCACGGACCTTATCACCCAGGGCTAAGTAGCTTCCGCGTAGCTGGACAAACGTCTCACGATGCTCAGCAGGCTTGAGCTCACGCATAATTGGAACACTGGTCGCCGGCTTGAGTGCGTCAAGTTCCGCTGTGACCTTTGCCTTTCGCTTTCTCAGCGGAGCGCTAATGTTCGCAAAGTTTGCAAAATGAAATTCCAACAGTCTCTGGGATTCTGTTTCGGACAGCTCACGTTTCAGAGCCAACTTCTGGAGATCGCTGGGGAGCTTGCTCCAATCACGAACGGTTTCAGACTGACTGCTCACTACGCGGAAGCTTGCAAGCAGATGGTTCCGGTAACCAGACTGTTGGCCGATGGTTATCTCAAGTCGTCCTCCGCCTGATGTTTCGAGTGGAGCCTTTGGGATCAGTGTCAAGCGTTGACTGCTTTTCGTATCGCCCCCGACAGCCCAACCGGATTTTGCGTCTTTGTCGATAACCTTGTGTGCGCCAAAATCAGTTTGTTCATACGTTGCCAGCGCGCTTGCAAATCGGAAATCGACGTAGTCTGGAACTTGAATTTGCGTCAAGTCGCCTGGAGCCTTGATTGGATCGCTTTCAAATAACGTGTTCCGCTGCTCATCGAGCAGCTGTACGATCGCGCCACCAAGCCGACTTTGCAAATTATTGTCAGTACGGTTGTGGATAGTGATTCGGTCAACCACCTGGGCTTGCGAGAGTTCGACTTCCCACCACGGGTTTTCGCCCTGAGCGGTATGTGTGGTCGAGTTTCTTGAATAGTCCCCGTTCTTGTCGCCATCAATGGCGCGGTCTGCCGAACCGGCGTAATCTGTTGTGCTTTGGCTAGCCTTGCCTTTCGCTGCGACGTTCTTCGTTGCACTCCAAACTTCGACTTCCGCAAGGGAGAGGATCTTTGACTTTCCTGGCAGCGTGATGCGCACAAATTTGGCCGATTTCGTCGCCGCTCGCGCCGGGTAGAATTTTGCATTCACGTCGGTCACAACAAAGTTACCGTTGCTGGCTAAACCAGCAGCCCCGTCGAGATTGTCTGAGGGGAGAGTCTCAAGGGCTATTGCTTGCATCGGCGTTTCGCTAGCCGGAATCTCGAGTGTGAGCGTGTAGCGATCTTTGAGTAAATTAGCGTTTGCGGGACGAACCAAAACCGCGCTCGACTCAGAAAACTCAGCATCGCTCTTGCTGTCGGCTCGAAACTCGATGGGGCTGAGTGGTTCCCATTTGGGTTGGTGCAGACCAGCGACCCACGATTCGAACTCGGCAGTGCGCTTCGTGGGAGGCGTACGAAGTTGCTGGTCGATTGCCGTGAGCTCTCGCTGGAGCCTAGCTCGGCTAAGCTGCTGTTGCTCGGTCAGAACGTCAAGCGTCGGACTTTCGTCTTTGCGATCCGCGTCGGCTGTACTGTTGAATATTGCGAAAAGCTGGAAATACTCTTCATGAGTAAACGGGTCGTACTTGTGGGTGTGGCACTGAGCGCAGCCCATTGTTAGACCCATCCAGACCGCCATTGTCGTGTTTACGCGGTCCACGACTGCCGCATTACGAAATTCTTCATCGTCGGTCCCACCTTCGCTGTTCGTCATCGTATTGCGGTGCAGTGCCGTCGCGATCAGATCGCTGTCGGTTGGGCTAGGCATTAGATCCCCGGCCAGCTGCTTGCGCGTAAACTCATCTACTGGCATGCCAGCGTTGATTGCTCGGATCACCCAGTCGCGATATGCCCAGATGGTTCGCGGTGGATCGTCAGCGTAGCCAGCGGAGTCTGCATAGCGGGCGAGATCCAGCCACTTGCGGGCCCAATGTTCGCCGTAGGCTGGTGACGCCAGCAGGCGGTCAACTTGACGCTCGTAGGCACCGGGAGTGTCGTCCCGCAGAAACGCGTCGAGTTCTTCAAGAGTCGGCGGCAGGCCGATCAAATCAAGCGA
>DNPC01000564.1 GCA_003501565.1 Planctomycetaceae bacterium
GTCCGGTGGGCAAGCCCACCGGCAGAGAGCTATCGGCCCTTGCGGGCCTAATCAGCAGCGGAGCCGAAATAGAAAAGTGGGAAGTAGTGGCAGTGCACTACTGTGCCCTTCGGGCAAGCGAGATGGTTGGCGGCCTAGCTTGCCGGGAGAACTACCGGCCTACCGGCTGCGTTTATGATGGCTAAGCTCTGAATCCGCAGAGGCGGATGAAGAGGGCGGCGGCGATCAGGTCGGCGGTGGTGCCGGGATTGAGGCGATTGCCGTCGCTGCGAAGGTAAGTGTCGAAAGCTTGCCAGTCCGGGAATGCTGGCAGCGGCGACGCGGTAGACTTGAGTGCGTTTTGGCGTACCTGTTCGGCGCGACGGCTGACTTGCTGAGCGACGTCGAGACCGCACTTGCGCGCGATCAGCCCATCAGGCTGCAATGCCAGAATCCGCAGCTGCAAATGTGAGACTGCAGAGAGCGGATCGCTATGTCCCGCGAGGCAGTCGCAAAGCTCATTGAGGATCCAGCCGGTCACGTCCTCAAAACCGTTTGTGTATTGCCGCGCTACCGTGTCGAAAGACGGTGCGAGCCGCATCGCTTCGATGAGACACTCAGGGGCATCGCCTTGAACATCCGCTTCCTTACTCCGGCCAAGTCCGCCCGGACTGGTTAGCCGGATCGCTGCGTAGGTGTAGTGTGCATCATCGGCTGTCAGCCCGTCGAGCACCGCTCGGATGCCGTCTCTCAGGGCTGCGACGGTCTTATCTGGTGTCTGTTCTATTGCTTTAGCAAGCGGCACCAGTAGCAATATCGTGCCGAGGTGGGTGTTGGCGTCGACGGCGTTCCACATCGCTTGAGTGCATCGGAGAGTGGTTAATCCCACTGGTTCGTCCTTGCATTCAACTGCCCGTTCTGCGATGGCACGTGCACTGTCCATGAAGTGCAAGTAGTTCATATCTGAGAAGTCAGCGCCGGGAAACACATTACCGGCTTTGAAAGCTTGCACTTCGATTGCGCAGGCGAGCAAGATCGCTTTTTTAATCGGCCAAATGCGATCAATGTCTTCTGGGCTGGGATCGACGGACGTCACTTGACCAGAGTCGCTAAAGGTTAACACTTGGCTGCGCGAGAACTGCGCGAATGTGCGAGATGACTTCCTCCGCGGCTTCTTCCATGACATAGTGTCCGACGTCTTCGAGTTCTTCCACGATTGCTTGTGGGAACAAACCTTTGAGTCGCTGCAGGCACTCGGGCCGGAAGCACCAGTCCTTCATTCCCCAAACGATACGCGCTGGATGTTCGCTGAAGATTCCAAGACCTTGTTCAATACCCTTGAGGACCTGCCAGGTTTCTTGGCTCTTTCGTCGGGGAATGTCCTTGACGAAGCGGGCGATCGCAACGCGGTCATGCCAGTTTCCGTAGGGAGCAATCAGGCCAGCCGCCACGTCCGGGGGGAGTTGGTTCAGGCGGTTGAGGGTCATTGTCAGTGCGGCTTTGGCAAACAGATTCAGCCCTCGCATCGCGACGTTTCCGAGCCAAGGAATTCTGCAGGCTGCAATTCGCCAGGGGACGTAGGGAGGTGGGAAAGCGGCCGTGTTTAAGATGACAAACCGAGAGATACGCGTTGGGTGGCGGAGAGCGGCTCCAAGTCCGATAGCGCCGCCCCAGTCGTGAACAAGCAGCGTCACTCGCTGGAGATCGAGCTGCTCAATGAGTCGGGAAAGATTACCGACATGTTGCTGCAAGCAGTAACGGTATCGCTGAGGTTTGTCGCTCAAGCCACAGCCGATATGGTCAACGGCAATCACGCGGGCGGTGTCGCTGACCTGCTTGAGAATTTCGCGATACGTGAACGACCAGGTCGGGTTGCCGTGAACGCACAGGACCGTGTGAGATTCATCCGCCGAACCATCGGTCGGTTGGCCGGTGTCAACGTAGTGCATTTTGACCGTATCGTTGTTCGTTTCGCTCCTGGGGATCTCCAGGAACTTCGATGGGAACGGATACAGGGCTTTCCAGTCTGGCATCGGGGGCGGTAGGCCGTTTCTTCGTCAAAATGCGTGCAGGGCTTAGAATCGTGATAGCAAGGCGGCGAGTATACCCGAGCCCCGGCAGCCTGTCTCCCGCACCTGAAATACGACTAGGTAGTATAGAAAGCGATCGCTGCTCTCCCAGACACCAACGAACGCAGGCCGATTTGATTGATGCTCTCCTTAAACTCACTCTCCGAAGCTCGGCCTCGCGCCGTTTTCTCGAGCAAGCAACTTCGGCTGATGGTTTTTGCGGTCGCAACAATCGCTTGGTGCGATTCCTTGTGGGCCCAGCGGGGGAAGGTCGAAATTCTCTTTCAGGAAGAATCCACGGCAAGACCGCTTAGCGTAATGCTGCGTCTGGAAAACGAACGCGGCGCGGCACAACGCATCCTCGGCGCACCGTTCCAAAATGGTTGGAGTCTTATCGAAGAGAGCTTTCGGTATCGAGGCCGGGCGGGCAACTACACGTATCGCACGCGGCGAAGCCCAGAATATGCGAAGGCCTCCGGAGGATTCACCCTCGACAAAACTGGTGCTGCGGAAGATTTGATCGAAATTCCGCGATTCGCGAATATGGCCGATGAGGGCTATTACTCTGGCGATTTGTCTTGCTATGTGTCGCGTGATGAGGTCCAGCCATGGCTCTCGGCCGCCGGTCTCAGTACGGTCGTTTCGACTTCAAAAGCTTCTAGTCTAGATGAGGAGTCGTCGGGCGCGTCTGCAGAGCCCACATGGGATCCGCGCGAAGGCGTGGCTTATGTTGACCGTAGAAACAGCGGCGGAATCGCAACGTACGGCTGGAAGCCGCCAGCCCAGGTCCCTGATCAACTACCATCCACACGGCTGTTAGTGATGGCAAAAGGTACCGCTGACGCACCCGTCCACTGTAGTGCGGTCGAGCCCTGGCGACGCGACTTTCCGATCTGGCTTGCATCGGAGAAGCTTGACTCTTTCATGCTGCTCGGGGAGGGACTGAGCGACGATTCGGCAAAATCCGTCAAGCTGTTTTACGATACAGCGCCGCCACAAATCAAACGCGGGGCTTCTGCACCGGGGCGCATCGTGGAGTACTTATACTGGCAAACGCTCGAGGCCGGATTTCGACTTCCACCCAATGCGGGTAGCGGGTTTGGTAAGGGGACGACTTGCTTGGGCTACAACCGAGTCTATGTCAGCAGTGCCAGCCCAACCAATGCTTCTTGGTGGAAAGACTTTGAGCGCGGACAGTGTTTTGTCTCAAACGGTCCCTTGTTGCGGGCGCGTGTGAATGGTTATTTGCCCGGAGCAACTTTTCAAGTGGGCGCGGAGACATTGAAGGTCGAGGTGACAGCCAACGTGACCGTTTCCGATCCGGTGGATTATCTGGAAGTCGTCTTCAATGGTGAGCCGTTATATCACGCGGCCCTGGATGAATTCGCAGCCGCCGGTGGCCGGATACCGATTCAGGAGATTGACCAAAGTGGTTGGCTCTTGGTTCGTGTCGTCACGCGAGTCGATACGACTTATCGGATGGCAACCACGGCGCCTTTCTATTTTGAACGCGGTGGACAAGGAAGGATCTCTCGCAAATCGGTGCGGATGTTTCTTGACTGGCTGGAGGCAGCCGAAAAGGAAGTAGCTGAGCTTCCAAAGGATGAAGTTGCCTTGCACCGGCCCTATCTCGATGCGGCACGTCGCGCCTGGACACAGCGGCTGAAGTCCGCCAATGCTGAATAGAAGACGCGATCTTCGACGTTCGATCGCAGGCGGTCCCTATTTCTCCTTGTTCAGGGTAGCCGTCCAAGCCTACGTCGAAAAAGCCAAACTACCTATGCGGACGAGACGTTCGCCCAATTACCTTTGGCTGACGGTTGGCACGAAGGTTGCATGGGTTAGATTGAGACAGTAGCTTCTGCCGCGACGACAATTCTTTGCATTGGCAGATGGCTACCGGAGGTGTGTTTGCACCTTGAAAGCCAATTACCCAGGGATTTTTGCTCGAAATGGCACAAGATTACTATCAATTGCTCGGCGTCAGTCGCTCTGCTTCGCAAGACGAAATCCAGAAGGCGTACCGTGGTCTTGCGCGCAAATATCACCCGGATCTAAATCCTGACGATAAAGTTGCCCAGCAAAAGTTTAAGGATATTCAGCACGCGTACGACGTCATCGGCGAACCAGAAAAGCGTGAGCAATACGATCGCTTCGGGCCCGATTTCGAACGTGCTGGCTCCAGTCCTTTCCAAGGGGCTGGCGGACCGGGCTTTGAAGGCGTCTTTGGCGGATCCGGTGGCTTTCAAATGGACGATTTGGGTGACCTGTTTCGTCAGTTTGCCGGTGGTGGTCCCGGCGGTGGTGCGGGTTCAGGCAATCCATTTGGGCAAGGTGCTGGGGGCGCGGGCCGCCAGCGACCGCCAGCTGGTGGCAAGGACCTGACCGCTGAGCTGACCATCCCCTTTGCCACGGCAGTCTTGGGCGGCCAAGCAGAAATCAGTGTTTCCAAAGGCGACAAGCAAGAGTCTATCACCGTCAAGATTCCGCCCGGGGTGGATACCGGCAAGAAGATTCGTTTGCGCGGCCAGGGACAGCCTGCGATGCGAGGTGGAAAGGACGGTGATTTGATTGTTGAGTTGACCGTCGCGCCGCATCCGTGCTTTAAGCGCTCCGGAAGGAACCTGGAAGTCAAGCTACCGGTCTCAGTCGCAGAAGCGGCGCGTGGAGCCTCGGTAGACTTGCCGACACCAGGCGGTACGGTAACCCTCAAGATTCCATCCGGTAGCAGCAGTGGACAGCGTCTGCGGGTCAAAGGGCAGGGAATACGCTCATCCAATGGGGAGCCAGGTGATCTATATGTCGAACTCCAGATCCGCCTCCCAGAAACGCTTCGCGGTGCGGAGCTCGACGAGGGAGTCAATGATGCACTCGACACATTAGAACAGCTGTACACGGAACCACTCCGTGGGAGCATCCAGTGGTAAAGAGACCTGCTGCCCGCCGCTCGCGATTTACTCAAGCGATGCGAATAAAGAGCTCGCAGTTGTTTGCGCGAGTTTTTCGAGACGGGGTCGTGGCAGCCGATGGTGTGCTGGTCGTGCACGCGTCATTGCAGTCGGATAATACTGCCGGGGCTAAGCTGGGTTTGGCAGTCGGGCGGAGGGTTGGCAACGCGCCAGTTCGCAACCGCTGGAAACGACTGATCCGCGAAGCGTTCCGCCTTGAGCGCCATCGGCTTCCGCTCGGTTTGTATCTAGTTGTTCGGCCGAAGAAGGGTGCCGTGGCGGATGCCTGGGCTGTTCGGAATTCACTTGTTCGTATGGCTCGGAAAGCGAAGAAGAGAATTGAAGAAGCCGACGTGTCGCGATCTTGATCCCGCCAATCCGATACACCTCTAAGTTGCACGCATGTTCAGCTGAGCATGCGAGCGCACAAAAAATGGGATCGCCTAAGCGATCCCATTTGAGTTTTGGCGTTCGTTCCGGGCACCGGTGAAAGTAAACCGAAACAGAGCGTACTTAGACCATTTCCTTCAGCTTCTTCAGCGGTCGGATACGGACGGTCACGGAGGCTGGCTTAGGTGCAGCCCAAATCATCTCGCCAGTAGCTGGGTTGCGAACTTGTCGCTTTGGCTGAGCAGGCTTGTCGACTGCAACGATTTTGCACAAGTTGGGTAGTTGGAAGACGCGAGGGCCTTTCTTCCCGATGTCCGCTTCAATCTCGGCGCTCAGAGCGTCGAAGAACTCAGCAACTTGCTTCTTGGTCAGTCCAGTGCGTTCTGCCAAGCGATTGAAGATCTCGGTCTTCGTGGCTGGCTTCTTCTTTGCTGCGGCTTTCGCCATACTGACAATCCCTTTCGTTTGAAAACACGGCACAGGTTGAGTTGTTTTGTGGAGACGATTAAAGGCTTAGCACCACAAATTTCAACAGGTAGATCGTCCAAAATGCCTGAAAACGTAACGATTTTAGGGATTTTCTGGCTATTTGACCTGAAATTGGCAGGCTGCTGCCACCCGGATGGACTGCACAGCCCGCTTTGGGCCACCAGCCGCAGCAGCTGGAAATCAGCGTTGGAGGAGGCGTTTGGACCTCCCAAACTCACCTGAGCATACGACTACGCCAGGCTCTGATTTGGGGTGCGTCACCGTTTTCAAGGGCACTCCAAATGCAGACCAACGACTAGAGCTGACCGAAAAGTTGGTCGCCGGCGATTGCTGAGTCCTCAGGATCATCGGTCAAATCACTTTCCAGGTCGTCAGCAAGCCGCAATTGCATCTCGGGCAGTGCATCCTCTAATGCAGCGTCCACGTTTGAAGCAGCTAAGACATCTGTTTGCGTTCTCGCGGAGCTGAGCATTCGGCGGAGCGTGTCATTGGCGAGTACTTCGGGCTGCCCAGAATCGGATCGCCCAGCATCGGATTGCAGAGAGCTGGGTTGCTCGGAAACGGGCGGAGCCGCTACTCGTACCGATTCGATGGTGGGAATTGGTGGAGTGGCTTCGCCTTCACCGACCAAGCCTCCAGTCACCTGGGGATTGCTCTCACCTTCACCGGAACCCGAGTCTTGGCTGTCGACGACGGGAGTGAAACTGATGTCAGCCGCTGCTGCCCGGACATGAATCAACTGGTTTCCGGCCTCTTGACCACGACGGTGCGTGATGAGGTTTGAGCCGAGGGGCAGCGTGGCTTCCACGACTTCTGATTGAGCGTTAGTAGCTTGAATACGGAGCTGGTTGTCGCCTTCCATGTTCACTTCGACGTTCGAGAAGTCGGCCCAATCCCCGCGCGCTGCGGTCCAGGCCTGAGCACCGTCACTGCCGAGTGCTGCACCCAAGTTGCCACGAGCGGTCGAGCTTAGGAAATCTCGTACGTCAAAGAATTCAGGTCGAAGACCACCTGATACCATCAGATCCGCGCTAAAGTCACCATCGGATACGCCTGAGGTGATTGGGATTTCCTGGCCTTCATCGTGCAGGAATGGCATCGGAGGGCGACGGAGCGTGTAATTGCCAGGTGCAAGGTCGTTGAATGCAAACTGACCATCGGCTCCAACTTGAATGGATGAGTTAACGGCATTTCCGTCCATGTCGGTACCGACCAACTCGACGACCGAGCCGTAAAATGCGGAGCCAGGATCGCGTGGCTGTGAAGAGACCAAGAAGTTACCGGAAATCGAGCGTGGCACGAAATTCGAAACGGTGATCGTTACTGTCGCCGTGTCTTCAAGCCCTGTCCCATCATCGATGGTGTAAGTGGCTGTGAATGTGCCCTCGAACGTGCTATTCGGCGAGGTGTAAAGGAGCCGATCGCCGCTGGAGGAGATCGTTAGTGTCCCGTTTCCATCCGGCGGTGTTGAGACGCCGGTGATTGTCAGTGTTTCACCTGAATCGACGTTGACGTCGTTGACCAGTACATTCAATTCGCTGTTGTCAGCACTGCTGACCAAGTTGAATGAATCGTTGATCGCGTCGGGTGCGTCATTTACAGGAGTGACCGTGAAAGTCACCAGACCTTGGCTGGTCGCTCCTCCGCTGTCGCGAAGTGTGTAAGCAAAGATCTCGGTACCGGTAAAGTTCGGCCCTGGGCGATACAAAATACTTTGTCCATCGGCCGCTACCGTCGCAATCCCGCCCAAAGAAGGCTGCTGAACCGCAGAGACCTCTAGGGTCTCGTTGGGGTCATCGGTCGAATCATTGGCAAGTACGTCAAATGAAGCTTCCGCAGCGTCCTCAGTGACGGTGAAACTATCGTTCTGGGGAGTCGGCGGAGGATTGACGACTTCGACATTGACAGTCACCGTACCTTGCGACGTTCCACCCCGTCCATCACTGAGCGTGTAAGTGAACGTTTCGGTGCCCGTGAAGTCTGACGCTGGCGTGTAACGCAGTGTGAGACCGCTGGGGCCCAGAGTGATCGTGCCACCGGCAGATCCGGTGCCTACGGCTGTTACCGAAAGCGATTCACCACCGCTTGGATCTACGCCCGAGCTGTCGTTGGCTAAAACCTCAAGTACATTTAACGTGCTATTGCGATCAACAGAAAACGTATCGTTTAAGGCAACTGGCGGATCGTTGATATCCGTGATCTGCACCGTAACCGTCGCGGTTCCCTCAATCCCAGCCTGATTCTCGACCGTGTAAGTGAAAGTCTCTGCACCTGTGAAGTCGGCCGCTGGTGTGTAGTTGAGCGTGGTGCCTCCGGAAGCGATGCTCACGGTTCCACCACCGCTGGCAGTGGAGACGCCCGTGATCGTTAGCGAATCACCGGTGCTGATCGTGTCATTGTTCAGTACGTTGAGCGATTGTTGGCTGCTGTCTTCGTCAAAGTTGAAGGAGTCATCGGTGGTCGTGAAATTCGCTCCGACGGCCAGAGTCGCACGCTGATAGTCGATTTGCGTCGTCGGGACGGCTGGGCTGCGTGTGAATAGTAGGACCTGGCTCTGAGGGTCCAAATCGGCGGCTTCCGTGCGTAAGTTCGGATTGCCGACTGCTCTAGCTACGAATGTGACCTCAGCGATTACGCGCGGGTCGCTACCGAGTTCACCGGTGTCCGACGAGAAACCGCCGAGTTCGTCAATCAAACCAGGGGTGTCAAGACCTCCGGTGGCAGCGTTTGTATATGGAGCTACGTGGTTGATCGGATTCGTCGCCACGGGTTCGATGATGTTTTGGTCATAGAGCAAGTCCAGGTAGGCGGCAAATACCCCATCTGCGTCATCGCCGGTGCGAAGGTCGCTTGCAATAACCTGGACTCGGAATTCTTGGCCAACCTCAACGGAGGTCAACGGAGTGCCGCTAGCGTCGATTGGGTTGAGCGAGAACTGTACGAGAGGTGCTTCGATGACGTTGATGGAAACAACTTGGTCAATCGAGTTGCCCGCCAGATCCGTCATGCGAAGCGTGATTGAGTTGGCTCCGAGATCTGAGTTGCTGGGCGTCCACGAGAACACTCCGTCACTTTGGCCAATCTGAGCCGCAGTGGGACCAGAGATGATCTCGTAAGTTAAGCCCTGGCCTTCTTCGGAATGATCTAGGTTGACACTGATTGGCGTGTCTACGATGACCGATGCAGGAAACGCCGATGCATCGACGGTAGCTGGTGCTACTGAATCCAAGGTTACCGCAAGGGCGGGAGACGTCGGACTGGTTTGGCCGCCAGAGGTTTGTCGTGCACTAAACAGAGTGCTTCCTTGTCCCAAGCTGGCCGCATTGCTAACGGTGACTTCGGTGGTCGTGCCCGTAGCTGTTGCTGTGCCAACGACGGTTGAGCCAACGACGATGTCAACGGTTGCACCAGGCGTCGTTCCGGTCACGGAGAACACCAGTACAGATTCAGCCGTGATATCGTCCGATGAGCTGCTTCCACTGTCACTGCTGGCAACTAAGTCGACAGCGGTTGGCGTGGTTGCCGTCACGTCAATGTTCACTACTTGGCTATCACTGCCAGAAACGCCAGACTGACTGACGGTCGCGCGAAACTGGAGTTGGCCCACAAAACCACTGGGCGGTGTCGCCGTCACGCGGCCGTTGGAATCAACTTGCACGTCGAAGTTGGTCGATCCAACAGGTTGCACAGCGAATACAGCCGAATCGCCTTCCTTGTCTTGGAAGGTTAGATCGATGTTGACCGGTGTATCCACGCTAGTTTGAACGTCGGGAATGTCGTTAAGAAACGGTGATCCGTTTTCGGTATCCGCACCGACATTTGCTGTGAACGTCTTCGAGGAACTGAGACCTTCGTTGTCCGTCACAGTAACGGTGATCGTCGCTGAACCGGTGCCGTTGCCAGTTGGGCGGAGCATGATGACACTGTTTTCGGTGTCGGTGAAGACCGTCGCATCTTCGATGACAACGTCGTTCACGGGACGATCACCCGCGCCGACAGCTGTGTTGCTGATCGCCTCCCGGACAGATTCGCCTTCGGTCATGATGCCGAAAACGGAGTGGTTGAAGTCCAGGTGGCGCGTCGGGCCTTCAGTAATGAAGAACTGTGAGTCGTTCGTATCATCGCCGGCTTTCGCGTACGAAAGTATTCCATTGGCGTTGTGCTGGAGATCGACGTGGAATTGATCATCAAAGTCGCCCAGGGTTGAACCTCCGGAGCCTGTTCCGGTTGGATCACCGCCTTGAATCACAAAGTTGTCGATGACTCGGTGGAAGATGATTCCATCATAGAAGTCGTTGTTGGCCAGCTCGATGACGCGGCCAGCCGGGCGCGGCGCTCTTGTCTCGAAAAGCTCGAAGGTCATATCGCCAAAGCCAGCGGTCGTAATCCTTAGGCTGCGATTACCGCTGATGACTTCGCCAGTAACAAGGCTAGGATCGCTACTCTGAACGGTAACGGTCAGTGGATTTCCGTTTGGATCGTAGGCATCGATTGGAATGTGTAGTGGCGAACCGATACCGACATTCACATCAGGCAGATCGCGCAACGATGGCGTCGATGATTGTGGAATGGTCGTGATGTTCGACCGCTGTGCGATCGTTTGAATCGACTGTACGCCGGTTAGCCGAGAGCCATCGGGGAATTCCCAAGTGGGATACTCGGTGATGCCTTCAGAGCTCGCGATGGAATTCGGCGTTCGGTCTGGATTGGTGACTTCGATAAAGGGCAGGAAGTCCGCTCCGTCTTCGAACAATTCCTTTTGGTCGGTACAGAACTGGCACCAAGCCGCTCCGAAGAATCGCGTACCTGAATCGCTAATCGCCCGCGCGAGCGCCACTAAATCGTCTGCATCCTCGCCTTCGGCAGACATTTCGCCTTCACCAACCAGGCCAGTTGTGCCCGTAAGGTGGTCATTTGCTGGCAATCCACCGTCATTGCTACCCAGCAACGCAGTGAATAGATCACCAGCTAGCAGTTGCCGGCTTTCAAGCGGTTCGACCAGGATTCTACGCTTGGTGTTCACCTCACCACTGGGGCGCCCAAGGCAATCGGCCAACCACTCGGAAAAGTTTCTTCTCTTTTGTCGTCGCGTCATCGAGGCAACTCTCTCCAGACATCAAACAAATCGGCCCGGTGTAGGACACTGGCCTCCCTTTGGGGGGGCTTGGCGCGGGCTGAGGACGGAACGGCCTAACATTAAGCCTACTTGGCGTTCGGTCGGCGATTCAGAACGGACCATCCCGTTTTCGAATCGTCGGCAGGCGGGCGGCCGGAATTCCAACCTAAACCGCGCATTTGGAACTTCGCCAATCAGATCAGGCGTGCTGGCGACTACGCAAGCCACCTATCCCTTAGAGACCCTTATGCCGCCTGCGCAACTTAACTCGCTAGCTTTTTCGCAAAATTTTCGCTCGCAGAGCCATTTGGCGGGAATGGCTGCCGTTGGATACGCGGAAAGGTGACGCGCATGGGGGGGCTCGAATCTGCCATTGCAGTGGATCCGACCAAAGGTCCTGGGACGTTTTTGACTCGCTGCTGGACCCGCTAATGGGGTCGGCGATTCAACTTTGGACGCTCGGCGAGGGCCCGCTCCGGCCGATCATTCATCCGGGGCTTGCAAGTCGTCCTCACACAGCAGAGTAAATCCGTTCCGGTTCAAGACATCGGACGCCAGTTCCGTGTTGTCGACCATGATCGCGACAGCCGGTCGCTGGCCTTCATGGGTGAGGAGCGGATAGGTTTGCACGATGTTCAGTTCGGCCTGCAGCAGCGCGGAGCAGACTTGGATGAGTGGTTGTCGGCTTTCCGGGAGTTCAACACCGATCAGGTCGCTCTCGATAATGGCCAAGCCAGCTCGTTCAAGAATCTCGCGGCCGCGTTCAGGATCACTGAGCAAGAATCGGACGAAGGCACATTCGGCCGAATCGTTGATCGAAATGGCCACAATACGGATGCCTGTGCCCTCAAACCGTTTGACGACTTCCAGGAGTTGACCGACCCGGTTTTCTAAGAACACAGTGAATTGGCGAATCGAAGGGTAGTCCCGGCCCCGGGCGGTCAAAAAGTCTGTTTGGCTGCCTTCACCGACGCTCATCGAAATTCTCCCTGGGATCGGTTCCTGTGACGTATGCAGCTAAGACTGCCAGCATTCGTTGCAAGCGTATCAGCGTCACACGTGTCTGTGTGCGGCATTCTTGCATGCCCGAGCATTTACTAGAATACCCAGTCCCGGGCGGGACCTGCGTCAGATCGAGTAGTTTTGGGTGACTGTTCGGTTGTGAAGCCAGTTGGCGGAGTCGGTTGGTTACCAAAACGAATACATGCCAGGAGAGACCGTGGCGATTGAGAGCGTTATTCCGATCCGAGTCCGTTACTACGAAACGGACGGGCAGAACCGAGTGCACCATGCTCAGTATCTAAACTATTTCGAGCGTGGCCGCGTCGAGCTTCTTCGCGATATGGGGCATAGTTACCGCGACTTTGAAGCCTCCGGTTTCATGTTGGTCGTGGCAGAGATGAACATACAGTACCACGCCGCAGCCGAGTTTGATGATTTGTTGTCGCTTCGCACCGCAGTCGATTACACCGGGCGCGTCCGCATCAAGCACTCGTATGAATTGACGCGGCCAGGCGACGATAAAGCGGAGTTGATCGTGACCGCCCGTACGACGATTGCCTGCATCGGAGCAAACGGCAAGCTTACCGCCTTACCCGATTACATGCGGCCTTAAGATTCTCTGGTGGTTTGCATCTGTTGTAGGCCGTAACGAGCCGTGCGAGCTACGGCATCATCTCGCATGGCTCGTTACGGCCTACGCATCGTAGGTGGATCAAACATTACACCCAGTTTACCTGTCTACGGTTCGCCAAAATCTTCGATGGTTGA
>DNPC01000407.1:0-327 GCA_003501565.1 Planctomycetaceae bacterium
GAGATGTTGGGCAACTTTAGCTTCGGCGACTATTTCAAGGCGGAAGCGATCCAGTGGGCTTGGCAGTTCTTGACCGACCCCCGCTGGCTAGGCGTCGAAGCGGATCGGCTGACGGTTACTGTCTACAAGGATGACGACGAAGCGGCGAAGATTTGGAATGAAACGATCGGGCTGCCGACCAACCGAATTGCTCGAATGGAAGAGGATGAGAACTTCTGGCCAGCCAGCGCTCCGAGTCAGGGACCAGATGGAGTTTGCGGACCCTGTAGCGAGATCTACTACAAACTCGACGATGGCAGCGATGTCGAAATCTGGAACCTGGTGTTT
>DNPC01000407.1:392-1419 GCA_003501565.1 Planctomycetaceae bacterium
TCGAAATCTGGAACCTGGTGTTTACACAGTTCAATCGAGTAGGTAGCCCACCAGAGAATTTGAGACCTCTGCCAAGCAAGAACATCGATACTGGAATGGGGCTCGAGCGGACGGCCAGCGTCCTACAAAACGTGCCTACCAATTTTCACATCGATTCGCTGTTTCCGATTGTTAAGGCAGCGGCAGAGGTGTGTGGTGTCGAATACAAGTATGACAGTGACGATGGGAGACGTTTGAGGCGGATCACGGATCACGTAAGAGCGTGCGCATTCTCGATTCACGAGAACATCCTGCCCGGCCCGAAGAAAGCACGGTATGTTATCAAACGTTTGCTTCGGAGAGCGGTGTTGGATGGGCACCAAATGGGCCTGCGTGAGCCGTTCATGTACCAGTTAGTGCCGGCAGTCGCAGAAGCGATGGGCGGTCCCTATCCGGAATTGAGCCAAACGAAAGAACGGGTCGCTGAAGTTGTTCGTAAGGAAGAAGCGGATTTCTTTGCGACTATCGATGGGGGCTTGGATCGCATCGAAGGTGTTTTCTCGCAAATGGAGGCGAGCGGCAGCGTCATGGTGGACGGAGCCGAGGCGGCAAGCCTTTATCAAACCTATGGTGTGCCGCCGGAGTTATTTCAGTCAATTGCAGCTGAGCGCGAGCTGACATTTGACTGGGATGGTTACCGTGAAGCGATGAAGAAACACGAAGACATCAGCGGCGGTGGACGTGTCGAGCTGTTCCAGACTGGCCCCATTGAAACACTCAAAGAAGCACTGCGTAGCACCGACTTTGTGGGTTATGAACAAGTGTCTACGCCTGCAGTCATCAAGGGCATTATTGCCTGCGATGAAGATTCTGATCGGCTAGTCAAAGAGGTCGATTCAGGTGCGACGCAGCTGCGAATTGTGCTCGATAAGACTTGCTTCTATGGTGAAGGGGGTGGTCAGGTCGGTGACTCCGGCAGAATCACAACCAGCTCTGCCGTGTTCGACGTTGCTGACACTCAGCGCGCCGGA
Source organism: Planctomycetaceae bacterium (assembly GCA_003501565.1). Taxonomy (GTDB): domain Bacteria; phylum Planctomycetota; class Planctomycetia; order Pirellulales; family Pirellulaceae; genus Aureliella. The sequence goes on from DNPC01000407.1 coordinate 1,403, forward strand.
GACCTCATCGTCCATAT
>DNPC01000407.1:1479-4380 GCA_003501565.1 Planctomycetaceae bacterium
TCATCGTCCATATCGGACGGCTTAGCTCGGGGACTCTCAGCGAGGGTGAGACGGTCGAAGCATCGGTGGATGTTGATCGACGTGACGGTATCCGTCGTGCACACTCTGCGACACACATTCTTCATCACGCACTTCAAAACGTTGTCGGTTCGCATGCGCAGCAACAGGGGAGTAAGGTCGACCAAGATTGGTTGCGATTCGATTTTACCAACCAAGAATCGCTGACTGATTCGGCACTCGATGAAATCGAAGCCATCGTGAACGACCGCGTGAACCGTGCCGATCCGATATCGTGGCAAACCGTACCACTGGCGGAGGCGAAAGAGGCTGGCGCAATGATGCTTTTCGGGGAAAAGTATCCGGATCCTGTCCGCATGGTTTCGATGGGCGAGTTTTCTCGTGAACTCTGCGGTGGTACTCACTTGGAAAACACTTGTGAGGTAGGGAGTTTCGAGGTCATTGCTGAGGAGAGCGTGTCTGCCGGCACTCGCCGTGTAGTCGCGTTGACCGGCGAGCGCGCGAGCGAGCATCGCAAAGAAGTAGAAGCGGACATTAGTCGCTTGGCTGAGGCTCTCAACTGCCAAGCCGTAGACGTTGCTGAATATGCAAAACACCTGGCCTCCGAAGCTCGAATGCTGAAGAAGCAATTGGCGGGTGGAGCAGCGGGTAAGTTGGACGCACCGAAGCCTACATCAGATTCAGTGGATCTGAGCTACCTTGATCAACGGCGACTGTTGAGGGATGTTTCGCGGACCTTGAATGTCGCTGCACCGGAAGCGGTGAACCGCATTACGGCACTGCGGCAGGAAATCGAAAAGCTGGGCGAACAAATTGATTCCCTAACCACCGCGGGTGCCATATCTGCCGACTCGCTCTTGGAGTCAGCTGCAACTGTTGCAGGAACCGCCGTTGTCGCTATCGAAACGCCAGGCGCTACGCCGAACCTGATGCGGCAGTGGATTGATCAAATTCGCAAAAAGGGCGACGGACCGTCCGCCGTGTTGCTAGCCAGTCGTGCCGGTGACTCAAAGGTATTGCTAGTGGCCGGCATTAGTCGCGACCTGGTCGAAAAAGGCCTGAGCGCAGGACAGTGGATTTCCAAAGTCGCGCCGGTCGTTGGCGGGGGTGGCGGCGGCAAGCCCGATCTTGCTCAGGCAGGTGGCAAAACGCCAGAAAAACTGCCTGAGGCTCTCGAAACTGCCAAAAGCGTTATCCAGGAAATGCTCAAGTAACCCGTCGGTGCGCGCCGCGGTTGCTGCTGGTTATGCGAGTCTGTCTCCAGACTCGCAAAGGATATTATCTGGCCTTAGGTTCACGCACCCTTGAGCGCCGACAACGCGGCCTCGTAGTTGGGTTCTTCGGTTACTTCTGAAACTACTTCGGCGTAAGCCACTTTGCCCGATGCGTCCAGGACAAATACGCTACGCGCGTGCAGTTTAAGCTCGTCAATCATGACGCCGTAAGCCTGGCCGAAATCGCCAGTTTGGTAGTCGCTACCGACTTTCATGTTCTTTACCTCTTCGGCGCCACAAAAGCGGTTTTGCGCGAAGGGCAAGTCGCAGCTGACTGTGACTGCATTCACGCTGTCGCCCATTGAAGCAAGCTCTTGATTAAAACGTTTGGTTTGGATTTGGCAAACGCCAGTATCCAGACTTGGAACCACCGAGAGGATCGTTGGCTTGCCGGCAAGATCCGCTTTGGAAATCGTGTTCAAGCCGCCTTCGAAGTAGTGCAGCGCGAAGTCTGGTGCGTCTGATCCGACCGAAACTTCGTCACCGAGCAATGTCATCGGGGTACCTTTAAACGTTACTGCTCCACTGCGCGACATGATATTCTCCAATTGGAATCAAGGCTGGTTGGGGAGATGTTCCCCATAGAAAACACGGTCCGCAAGATGGTAGGCGATTGGCTACCGATGTCTAGAGTAAGCCAGCCTTCCAATTCCCATCCGGGCCGCAGCTTCTACCAACTCACTTTGCCTGACGAGCGTGCCGCAAGGACGTTTGAGACGGAGAGCTAATCAGCAGAACGCCCGGTAGACGGAGCGGCCATGGACAGAGCGGCGGTCGACAAGGCGGATGTCGCGCAGTGAGGCCTGCCTGAGCGCGGCAGGGCCAAACTGCAAACTGAGAACCTGCGGGTGGTTGGCCGAAACCTAGCTGATGGGTTATCGCGAGCCGGCGACGGAGGACATCCAGTCGACTTCAAGTTCGTTGATGACCTTCTCAACCCCCGAAAGCTTGCGAAGTGCTTCTTGAGCCATTTGCTTTTGGAAGAACGAGCTGACTCGGCCATGAAGCACAACCACGCCTGATTCTTCCTGGCAGAAGACTTGGTGACCGCTCAAATGAGGGCTGTGTTTAATGGCCGAGTCGACTCGAATCTTGAGATCTTGAGGGGGTAGTTGAGTAGCGTTTTCCACGGCGCACCCTTTCTTCGAAATCGGAGGGCGACGACAACTGCTCGAAGAGGGAGTCGAGATTGGGGCCAGCTAGCCGCCGCAATTGGAGTTGAGGGGGATTTTCTAAATCGACCGCCTGAAGAACGCTACATCACGCCATTCGGGATTTTGACCGTCTTGCAACGATTTGTTTAACTCAATTGCCTGCACGTGCAGAATATTCCGGTTTTGCCTGTCCGGTTCACAGGTAACTGTTAACGGGCAACTGTTACCGGGCATCGCTGGGTTCAAGATGAATATCGCATTGTGGCGTCTCGAAGTGCGATGCAGACGTGCAACCAAGGAGTGCTTGCGCACGGCTGGAAATGCTGGGGTGAAGCCACGTTCGGCAGGTGGGATTTGTGCCGCTTGAGAGTTTAGTCAGCGCGTTCGTCAGCTCGGCCGCCGGACATTGCGATACGCTCCATTGGCAGTGTGTGCGAGCCAACATTACGGCCCGC
>DNPC01000544.1 GCA_003501565.1 Planctomycetaceae bacterium
TGACAATCAAACTTCGTTTACACTGTTTTGTGTTGAGCGTGCAAGCTGCCAATTCTACAGACCCACTGGCAAGCCAGTGCCACACTGCCGTTAACCTCACGCAACCTTTTGTGTGGCACGGGCCCCGCCCGTGCGGCTGCTTCGATACTAGCTTGTTCAATCCTAACCAAACAACTTCCCAGCGAAGCAGGTTTGTCTAGCTGCAAACACGAACCCTTGGGCGTTCCTCGTTTTGAACGAGCAAGCTGCAAACGCTCTAAAACACACTCGCAGGGTCAGTGCCAACCTTAACCACAAATATGCATCTTCTGTAAGGCATCGCCTTGCCCGTGTGGCTGTTCCACTATCAGCTTGCACTCGCCCAACCAACAGACCTCTGAACGAAGCGGCGCGCCCTGACAATCAAACTTCGTTTACACCGTTTTGCGTTGAGCGTGCAAGCTGTTAACATCTCAAAGCACTGGCATGCCAGTGCCACACTCGAAGAATTCCTCGACCTGTCGCTGTCAGTGCCACCCTGCCGTGTGCTGCTCGTTTACCAGCTTGTGCGCAGCGACACAAATCAAGTCCAATCGAAGTGCCTCTCCATCACAACTTCGTCAGCAATCCTAAGTTTTGAACGTGCAAGCTACTAACTCTGAAAGGTACTGAAGCACTTCTGCCCATCGGCAAGCACCAGAGCTTCGGTAACGTTTCTTAGCTCTGATCGAGCAAGCTGACAACAATTCAAGACCCACTGGCAAGCCAGTGCCAAACTAAACTTCTGGTTGCATCGTTCACTGCCTGTGCTAACCTGCTCGAAGCAGGAGATAGTGCAAGTTGGCAATTGTCGATTCCTGGTGTGGCACGGGCCCCGCCTGTGTGGCTGCTCGTTTGCCAGCTCGAGCGCAGCCACACAAAACCAAGTCCAAGCGAAGCGGCCCTCCATCAGGACTTCGACAGCAACCCCAAGTCCTGAGCGTGCAAGCTGTTAACGTCTCAAAAAACACTGGCAAGCCAGTGCCACACTCGAAGAATTCCTTGACCTGTCGCTGCCAGTGCCACCCTGCCGAAGTCGGATTTTTTCGATAGCGATCGCCAGGTCAGCTAGCTCCTGAGATTGATACCTCCAGTTTTCCTCGCGTAGGTAAATTTCAAAGAGTTCAGACGAGCCTATCAACACATGTTCATTTGCGAGGCGTTATCGCGGCGATCCATCAGGGCGAACGCTGTCATAGACATTGAGACCGTCGTAATCCCTGGAACGGAAGGGTTTATTCTTCAGAGCCGGATTATTCTTCACGGAATTATTGAGAGCTTTGACTTGTGAAGGAGAAGCGCCCCCGATTGGTACGTCCGGCTGCAACATTGGTGGATTGGTACGTTTGGGTTTCATTCCTGCAAGTGCTTTTTGAGCAGCCGCCAGAGTATTGGCCTTTTGACTAGCCTCCACCCTCAAGAAATTGTATTTCTTGTAAGTAGGGACGCCCCCTACTAGGAACGATGACAGCTGCAGACCGACGCCGAAGACTTCCAGGAAACCTACGGAGAGAACCTGGTGCCACTCGTAGTCGTCGAATGTCCTGTATCTAGCAATTGCAAGTTCTATATTCTCCTTCGCTGAATTCGCCTCATTGAACATCGAGTAAGCGCCGTATGCTGCAGCCCCCCCTAAAACAACCTTTCCTAAGGTATAGGGGACCAAAACGGGGGCAGCCATAGTTGCTCCAAACGCAATAACTGAGTTCGAAACGGCCGAAAGTGCTGCTTCACCCAGTGATTCTTCGCGAGCGACACTTGTCAAGAATGTTCCGAGGCCAACCAAGAAAGATGAAACGAAGGCGGCTTCCTTGTAGCTAAGGAAACCCGAGGGATCAGTGTAACTTGTTGGCGCATTGTGGGCGTACTGATAACTATGTTGGCTCAGGGGGTCAGTTTGGAGGCCACTAAATCTATCTGGGGAGATAAATCGCCCGACTTCTGTATCGTAGAATCGATCACGCAGGTACACCAGGTCTAGATCTGAGAACTCAAACTCACCGGCGTAACCCAATTCAGCCCCAGTGCGATCGCTCGCATCGACCAAGCCTCCGAATGCCAAGCGCGCGGTCTCAACAACTAAATCTCCAGATGCTGAAGTACTTGCGACTGGGCTTCCAATGTTGTCCGTGTGTTGATACCAAGCCTGGCCATCGCGGGATACGGCCAAGATCGCGTCACCATAGGTGTAGCCGGTCGCAGCCTCGCTAGCGTTACTGTGAGTCTCCAGTATTCTAGGATTTGCCAGATTTCGGTCGATTACGAAGCTTTGCGAAACTCCATTGGTATCGGTGCTGACAGCCTGATCGAATGCGTCGTAGGTAAAGGTCTGAGTGGTTCCTTCATATGATACTAGTGACAAGTTTCCGAAATCGTCCCAGCCGTAAGTTCTTAGCAACTGACCGTTTTCAATCACCGATGTTAGCCTTCCTGCAGCATCGTAAGTGAATTCGCGACTTGCTTCACCTGACGTGCTTACTAGTTTATTGTCGCGATCATAGACTGAGATCTCGCTGCGGCCTTCATTATCAATCTTCTCAATACGATTTCCCGCAGCATCGTAGATGTACTGATAACTAGTTTCGCTGGTGGGAGCAACGTGGTGCTCGCTGGCAAGCCATTGGTTCGCAGAGTAGGTATACAGTGAGATGCGTCCATCCGAACGCTCAACACGCTCTGGCAATCCTGAGCTAGTTCGATCGATGATCAAACTAAATAATGTTGCCTCGTTCTCAAGTACGCTCCGTTCGATGAGCAAGCCATTGGAGTCATATTTGCTAACTTGGGAGACGCCATTCGGATACTCGACGCGTATCGGCAAGCCTGTTAAGTCTCTGGTGTAGTTGGTTACGCCGCCATCAAGATCGGTTATTTGAAGCAATTTGTTTTCGGAATCGTAGCTGAACTGCCGATTGCCAAGAGGACTTCGCAACAGCGTAATATTTCCGTTGAGGTCATATTCGTATTCTACGATTGAACCTTCGGAGTCAGTAACACTTTCGAGTAACCCCCTCGGATTGTAACTGTAGTTCACACTGATGCTATCGATTGACTGAGTGGTGATCTCACCTGAAGGCAAATAGGAGAACGACTTGGTGCTGCCACCGGATTCAACCGTTACGACACGCCCGAGCGAATCATAGCTATACCGAGTCACTTTTCCAGTCGGATCGGTTTCACTCAAGAGCTGGCCAGCATCATCATACTCGTAAGAGGTGACACGCCCTTCTGAAGTGGTTGTCTGTACTATGCGACCTAGCAAGTCATACAACTGAGTAGTTGATCCATTGTTCGGATCCACTGACTCAATCAGATTTCCTAATTCATCAAAGATGTAAACAGTTCTGCCTCCTCCAGGCTCTGTAATCTCTGTAAGGTTTCCAGCGATGTCGTACCCATATTGAGTTGTGTTTCCATCGGCGTCGGTTCTTGCCGACACTTGACCGTTGGGGCCATATTCAAATGCTGAAACTAGTTGGCCTTCCAGGAATTCTTGGGTTACCAGACCTTGCGGTGAATATATGAAACTGCGCGTTCTACCCTCCGGATCGACTTGTTTGGTGAGCTGTCCGACTCCGTCGTACTCGAACTCGTATACACCACCCCTGGGGGTCGTTTTCTGAGTCAAGTTACCAACTGAATCGTAGTAGTAGACTGTCTCGTTTCCTTTAGGGTCCGTTTCAGATTTCAATCTTCCCAGAGCATCGTATTCGAATTGGTATGTGGGATTGTCGCTAAGGTCGGGCGTAGCATCCGGCAGAAGGACTTGAATTTGTTCGCCTACCGCATTGTACCTATAGTGCGTTTCGCGGCCCGATTGATCGACCTCGCTTGCGAGCCTTCCCAGTACATCGAAGTTTCTCTTCGTTTCTGAGCCATCTGCGTGTTCGATACGAATGAGCCGCCCCAATTCGTCATAACTGAACTTTGTCGTCCTTCCAAGTGAGTCAGTCTGTTCGACCAGTTGGCCAAGCTTGTCGTATGTGTTGGCGCCGGATGCTCCCTCGTAGTCCATGGTCAATATGCGGCCTTCGGCATCGTATGTAAAGGAGCTCGACATAGTGTCTGTTGAACTCCTTGTCGTCTCGTTCACTACATTCCCAATCGCGTCCAATTGGCGAACAACTACCGCACCATTAGGCTGAGTTATTTGAGTAGCCTGCCCCATCTTAAAATCGCTAAACTGCGTTACGGAACCGTTTGGCCTTTGAATCTCCGTTACTAGGCCTTGTTCATTGTACGCTAGCTGGCTCTGATCTCTGTTTTGCGCTATGACGGTCTCGATCAGACCCGTTTCACCCCGTTCGGTGGTCCAAATATTGCCAAGTTCATCGGTTGTCGAAATAGTGTTTCCGAAACGATCAGAAATCATCTTGACCTTAGATCCATTGGGAGAAGTTATGGCCGTAAGATTCGATCTGGAATCGTATTCGTAAACTTGTGTGTCTCCGTTCGCATTCGTTTCGCTCAGAACGTTACCGTTCCTATCGTAGCTGAACTCGGATCTCCTTCCCAACGCGTCTGTGAACGCCGCAACGTTTCCAGCGGCATCAAACTCGGTAACGATGGTATTGCCCATCGCATCCGTCCGAACAACAAGCGAATTTTCCGGATCGAACGAAGATGTGACGCTGTTTCCTTGTGCGTTTATGACTGCCGAGACTCGGCCATCGTCGTCGTACTCAGTGCGAACTCCGTTCCTTCCTAAAGGATCAACAACTTGATCCAAATAGTTGGGGCGTTCAATCGTGTAGCTATAAGTCGTCTCAGCTCCATTTCTGTCGATACTTCTCGATAAATTGCCGCTCTGATCGTATTCGTAACTGAAGTGCTCTCCAGCGGGGTCGGTGATTCGGCTCACCCTACCCTCCCGATCGCGCGTGATGGTAATTTCTACGCCATCGGCACTCCCAAAGATTCCGTCATCTCGAAACGTAATCCGATTGTTCGATCGATCCTGAAGACTCAGCAATTGTCCTGTTGCACCATCGATTCTGTAGGTAAACCCCAGACGCGTCGTCAGCACATATGCTCCGCCGAAGTCGGGTGAGGCTGGGTTGTAGGGGATTCCGCCTGGGGCGTAGAGTTCACCGCGGTCGTTGACTTGGAGGTAAGAACTGGTGCCGGTGCCGAGGGTGCTGGTGACACCGGGATCCGGCGTGAATCGAGGCCGGGCTAGTACAAGGTTGTTGCCGCCCCAGCCGGGAAGGACTCGAATGTCCGGGTTGAAGGTGAAGCCTTGCCGCCCCTCACCCGGAACATTCAAGAACACCTTCACGCCCGGGCGTAATGGCGTGTATATGCCAATGTCTTCCAGTCCACTCTTCGGAAGTCCGACGCGCAGATCGGTATTGCGATACTGTAAACGCCAGCCGTACCCAAAGTCGCCTTGGCGGTCGGCTTGTAAGGTATCGTAGATACGCGTGATCTCGATCGGGATTCCAGCCACCGGAATCACCATGTCGGTGAAACTCAACTGGAAATTACCCAGCTTCAGTTCTCCGGCAAGCCCCACGCTGTGCTCAACCACATTGGCAGTGCCTTCTGTGGTGGCGACTTGCAATCGAATGACGTATTCATCGTTGAGCAGCAGACTGGTGTCCCAAACGCCCAGCTCGCCTTCGACAACCGGAGTGGTGCTGCGGTGGAACTCGGTAAAGCTGGTTTCATCGACGTGGCGGTACGAAAGGGTGTAAGCTCCGAAGTTCTCATGGTCCGCGGTACCGGTGATCGACACCATGCCAACCGCCGTACCGTTGTCGGCTGGGCTGGTGATGATCGCGGTGGGGACTTCGGGGCCAGGATTCGTCGACCAGCCTTCGGGCACGTCGTAGTTAAACGTGATGGTCTTTTCAGTTCGATTACCGTTGACGTCGATAGCCACGGCAGTCGCGCTGATGGTGTCGAAGAACCAATCTTCGAATTCAAACGTCGCTGTGCCAGCCGCATCGAGCGGGATGTCCTGGCCATTGGCCAAGAGCGTTAGCGAGGCAACTTCGACGTTGTCGATGGCCCGCGCGAAGACAGTAAACGGCCCTTGCCAAGGTAGAATGTTGCGTGACGCATCGTTGGGCGTTTCGATCAAGCTCAACTTGGGTGGCTCAGTGTCAGCCACTAGGTCAAGCGTGAAGCTCTGCATCGCCTGGCCGCCGCGTGGGTCACTGGCGATGACTTCGAAGTCATGACTGCCGATATCGTCGTTGGTCGTTTCCCAAGTGATGCGTCCAAAGGCGTCAACCGTTGCTCCGGCTGGTGCCTGCGTAAGTTCAAAGGAGAGTGGATCTAGGTCAGCGTCACTCGCCACGAGATCGTAGGAGAAGCTTGCACCGGCAACAGCCGTCTCAGGCGGCTCGCCAAGAATAGCTGGCAGTGTGTTCTGCGCCAAAACGTCCAATTGGTAAGACTCTACGGCTGTCGCACCGCCTTCATCGGTGGCGATGATCGTAACGACGTGTTGGCCAGCTTGTTCGGCAGTCGGCGTCCAGGCTACTTCGCCAGATGAGGCATCGATGGTCATGCCGTCTGGGCTGGTTGCCAAGCTGTACGTGATGGCTTGCCCTTCCGGATCTGAGGCTTCAACCATGTAGTGGTACGCTTCGCCAACAGCCGTGAATCGGGGTGCCCCGCTGGCAATCACCGGTGGCAAGTTCGCTACGCCACCGGCGACTAAAACGCGGAAGGCTTGGGTCGAAGCGCCGCCCGCGCCGTCGCTGACTTCGATAAC